>JALTZH010000068.1 GCA_027051265.1 archaeon
TTCTTAAAGAGTATAAGGAAGATGATAACAAATTCTCTTATGAAAGAATTTCTCCATACGAAAAGAGATTGTTTATTTATAAAAGTGATAAATGTATATTGTGTGAGTTTTGTATAAACTCCTGTCCTGTATCAGCTTTAAATATTAATGTTAGAGCTTCCTATATAGATAAACTTAAAATCAATCTCGAACCAAAATTATGTACTTTATGTAGTATATGTTATAATGTATGTTTATTTGATTCAATTGAGTTTTACGTTGATGAAAGAAGGTCAAAGAAAATAATTAAATATAAGGGCGAGTTCAAATTTTTTGATGAAAAATGTGATAAGAGAGATGATGGCAGCCTATGTAATGATTGCGAAATTGCTTGTCCAAGAGGAGCAATCAAAGCTTATTTAAAAAATGGAAAGAATACAATAAAAAGAGATGAAGATAAATGTATATTTTGTAGAAATTGTGAAATTGCTTGTCCAAGAAAAGCAATAGAAGTATCTAAATTTTTAGAAGGAGAAATTCACTACGATAATGAGAAGTGTCAAGCATGTGGTGCATGCATAAACATATGCCCAACAAATTCAATTACAACCTCAAAGAAAATAGGTGAAAAGATAAAAATAAAAGAAGAAACTTGTATATACTGTAAAGCGTGTATGAATGTATGTCCCGTCAATGCTATTGAGGTTAGAAGAAATAAATTTGTAGGTAAGATTGAAGTTAAAGAAGAAAACCTACCGAATATTAGAATGTTTATAGAACGAGCAAGAAATATATTAGATAACGAGTCTAAAAAATGATTCTTAATAAAAATTAATCTCTTCAATTCTCTCAATTATTTTCTTTGCTATTCTTAATTTTTTTCTCTTAACATCGACATTATTCGTATACGATATTACGTGATTAAAGTCAAATCCGTATATGTTTATCTCTCTAGCTCCAAAATGTTTAGCTAGATAAACAGCTCTATCACCATCTGTAAAACCTCCGAAATTATATATCTTATCTATGGGTTCTATTTGAGTAGTAACTATTACATTCTTGATACGTTTAATATTATTTATAAATCTGTATATATTATCAGAGTGAATATGTGCTACGACAATAACGTTTAAAAATTTGCTCAGATTTATTATCTTATCAACATCACCATCCAAATCGGTAACAATTATATCAGGCTTTATCTTTAACTCCAAAGCGTTACTTAAAGCTTTGTCTACAACAACGTTTGTTCCAGATTTAACCGATCGTTTTATTTCTGATGGACCTATAATATTAATGCGTTTATTTTTTATATATTTTTCTAAAAAACTCGTTTCTAATGTTTTAATATTTTTTATATAAGATAACGCAATATTTCTTGCAACTATTTCTCTCCTATATGATATGTTCAGTTCTTTAAAAACATGCTTTAATATGAATTGCTGCAAATCGAATGAATTATTGCATTCGTGGGACATATTTCCACACAACCACAGCATTCTATACATTCATTAGGGTTAATTATTTCTACCAATTCTTTTTCTGAATTATACTTAAAAATATCGACAGGACATATCTCAATGCAATCCTTACATTTTATACATTTTTCAGAAATAATTTCTATTCTTATCTTCATAAAAATTAACAAACCAATATCAATAAAAATACAGCTTTAGTATATTTTTGGCTGTTAATTTAAGTTATACTTATGAGATGATCTGTAGCTATTGTGCCAATAAAGCAATATATTTTCAGAGATATAGTGGAAAAAAACTTTGTAAAAAACATTTTATAGAAAAATTCGAAAATAAAGTTTTAAGAACGATTAAAAAATATCGGATGATAAATAGAAACGATAAGATATTAGTTGCATTAAGTGGTGGAAAAGATAGTAGTTCGTTGTTATATTTTTTAAATAAATATAAAGATTTATTAGGCATAGATATCATTGCTGTAACAATTGATGAAGGAATTAGAGGATATAGAGATAAAACGATAAAATATGCTAAAAGTTTAACAAAGAGATTAAACGTTGAGCATATTATCGTCTCCTTTAAAGATAGATTTGGATTTGAGATTGATGAGCTTCATGGAAACTACTGTGATTTCTGTGGTGTTTTTCGAAGAAAAATATTAAACATGATTTCTAAGGAAATAAATACAAATAAAATAGCAACGGGACATAATCTCGATGATGAGGTACAAGTTATACTTTTAAATTTTATTAGAAGCAATATACATAACTTTATCAGACTTAGATATAAAAAAGTTGATCTATTTCCAAAAAGAATAAAACCCTTTTTAGAAGTTTCAGAGAAAGAAGTAGTTTTATATGCAATATTAAACGGACTAAAAGTTTTGGAGGATGAATGCCCTTATGTTAATAACGTTTTAAGATATAAGATTGCAAGATTTATCAACGAGATAGAGGATAAGGATCCTGGTATAAAATATTCAATTCTAAGAATGTATGAAAAGCTTTTACCACATATAATTCATCTCGATCGTGGAAACGTATCAAAATGCAAAATCTGTGGTGATCCTGCTTCTAGAGATATATGTAAAGGTTGTGAACTCTTGATAAAAATTAATAAATTAAAATTATGAACATAATTCTTAAGGAGCCAATAGAAAAAGACTCTATTGTTCTTGAATGTTTTCCCGGAATGGGACTTGTAGGACATATTGCTGCAAATTATCTGATAGAAAAACTTGAAATGCAAGTTATAGGATATATCGAATCCAAAAGTTTACCACCGGTAGTGTTTTTTAAAAACGGTATAGTAGAGCCACCGATGAAAATTTATAAGAAGAACAGACTTATAGTATTACATTCAGATGTATTAATTCCAACAGAAATGTTCTATGACTTAACCGAAAAACTTACAAATCTGTTAGAAAAATCAAAAATAAAAATGCTTATATCCTTAGGTGGATTATCCACTATTTCTCAAGAAAAAAAAGTGTATGGTGTTGCAAATTCAAAGGAAGCGTTAGATGAATTAAAGAAATATGGTATTGAAATTCTTGAAGATGGTACAATAAGTGGAATAACCGGTTTACTGTTGTATAATCTCTCTAAGAAAAACATAAAATCAATAGCAATTCTTGTTGAAACAATAGGTTTAAGACCAGATCCAGCCGGTGCAGCTGCGTTAATTAATGTTTTAAACAATATGCTGGATTTAAACATTGACATAAAACCATTATTAGAGGAAGCTAAAAAACTTGAAGAAAAGTTAGAAGAAATGTCACATGCGTTGAGAAAAATGAAACAAAAAGAAGAAAAGCTTCCAATGTTTGCATGAGGTGTTAATCTTATGAGATTATTGACTCTAACAGGTATTTCTAAAAAAGTCTTAAACGAATTGATCGAATATGGTATAAAAACAATTGAGATAAGAAGTGCTCATAACCTTTATACAATCATACGTGCAAATCCTGGAGATTTACTCTTCCTAACATATAAAAGTTTTGAAGATATAACACCTGGAACTGAAGGCGTTGTTGCACGATTACGAAGAAAAGAAGTAGGTATAAGAAAATGTTATGGAATCGAAGAGGAAACGGATGAATGTGAAGCAATTTTTGCTAGAATTCAGGTAGAATTCGTTAACGTTGGTCGTGTAGTGAGACCTGAAGAACAGGAATTCGGTAAGGAGTTTTCAGTATACCTAAGAGTTACATTCTATGAAATTTCCTGATTTTTTTTGTTATTTTTTACCATTTTTAAATAGAATTCAATTAATGGGCTCGTGGCCCAGCCAGGATAGGGCGACGGCCTTCTAAGCCGTAGGTCGCGGGTTCAAATCCCGCCGAGCCCGTTTATTTGTTTTCTTAAACAAATACTTTGTTTAGTTATTATTTTAGTATATACTTTTAAGAATATCAAGTCTTAGTTTAAGTTTTACTTCAGAATCCTCTAATCCTTTTCCAATAAAAATTGGTGGAGATAACCCCAAACTTTTTAAGATTTCAGATGTCTTACCCTACGGAACGGTTTATACATTCTCTTACTCCCACTTATCTCGTAGAATAGATAATAGAACTATTTTTATGATATATATCTGCTTAGCGGCTTAAAGTCATTGGAACCAAGCGTTTTCATTCTACTCTCCTGTTCATCTTCACTTACGCATAGGGTCTTGAAAGTAACAGAAAGATAAAATTTTTAAAATGAGAATGAAAGTTGTTCATCTATGAGATTTGGAAGTTCAAAATTAAACATACTTTGTCCTCTCTGTAAGGAAGAATATTTAACCTTTATTTTTAATATTCATGATGTACCTTATTTTGGAGAAGTCATGGAGTCAACATTATATTGTGAGAAATGTAAATTTAGAGATACAGATGTTTCAATTTTAGAAGAGAAAGAAGGAAGGAGATATATAATCAAGGTTGAAAACGAAGAGGATTTATTCATTAAAGTTGCTAAATCAAAGGAAGGAGTTATAAAGATACCTGAAATTGGCTTAGAAGTTTATTCCACAATATATTCACAGGGTTTCA
>JALTZH010000069.1 GCA_027051265.1 archaeon
GTTTTTATATCTTTTAATATGATGGAATAAGATTTTGAGGACATCTATGGAATTCTTCAAGAAATCTTTTCCTTTAAATATATCTTCTCCTATTATTATATATTGATTTTCATCAAGTATTCTCTTGTCAACAAATTTTATATACACATCCTTAAATTTATTGTAATATTTCCTACTAATCTCTTCTAATATGGAATTTTTGTATTTAACTCTTTCCGCTTCTTCATATTCTTCTCCTATTTTTTTATAAACATCCTCAATTAGTTTATCTATAAATTCTCGCTTTATTACTTTTATAACTTCTCTTATATTTTGACAATTTAATTCCTTTAACTTTTCTTCAATATATTTTAGTGGTATAATATGTATATCAAAAAAGATAGAATATCCTTCAGTATATATTCGAGAATGACAATTACTTTTCCCATAACTAAATGGTTCATCCCAATATGATCTCAATATTTTTGTAACCAACCAAGTAGCGTATGTATGATAATCGTCTTTAAATAATTCCTTTTCGTTAAACCAAGATAAATCTACGTTCATATGATTAATATTAATTATAACACAGGATATTTAACAAGATCCACAAAAAATAATGGGGGTACCCTCCCCCTTATTCTTTAAAATTTATTGTAAATAGTAAATCCATAGAATTACCAGGAAATTAATGTAATTTATTCCTGATATTTTCATATTAATAATATTAATTGTTCATCGTTCCTGATATTTTAATATATCTTAATATTTTAACAAAAATTTGAAATATTAATTATTTTATAAATAATATGGGAAATATTAAACTCATCTGTAAGAAATGCGGATATGAATGGGAATTAAAGAAAAAGGAATATAGACAAATAACTTGTAGGAAATGTCTTAATACTTCATATAAATACGATTCCCTTATTAAAAAATTCAGGATAATAATAAACGGAAGGGAAATTAATAATAAAGAAGATTTGAAAAATCATATAATATTAAAGGAAGAGATTATTGAACAAAAATTAAAAGGAGAGGAATATAAAGAAGAAAAGGAGGAAAATGTGAAAACATTAAAAACTGAAAGGGAAACAATTAAAACAAAGGTTAAAGAGGAATTTGGGGAAGAATTTACAATACCTGGAGATGCTGAAAAAGATGTTTTAATAAGGAGAAGGGTTAGGTTATCTCCAAGATTATTAATCCTCTATATGTATTACAAGTATAAAACGGGTGAAGATATTTCATTCGATTATTTCTTGAATAAGATGATTCTTGAAGCATGTGATAAATTATATGGGATAAGGGTTGCAATTATCGATAAGAGTATTAGAAAGGTATAGGATTTAATATTTACCCGATAAATCTTGAATTAACTAAATTATAATTTTAATCATTATTATATTGGAAGAAGAATAAGGGATAAAAAATATGGGTTGGAAAGATTGGTGGGAAAAACAACCGGATTGGTTTAAAGTAATATTATCTGTTTTATTTTTAATTGTAATAGCAGTAATATCCAATTATTTTCCTGCTATTATGAAACAACTTTTTAATATACTTGGGTTGCAAGGATTTTTAATTATACTTATACTGTTTTTGATAATAATTATTCAAACAAAATATATAGTTGATGTATTGGGAAGAAAGTTGGATGATATCGCCGATATATTAAGAAGAATTGCAGAAAATTCCGGTATAAATGTTGGTGAAGAAGTTCATAGCCCCGGATATGTATATACAAACTGTAGATTTATTAGAATTAGCAAGATAGAAGTTAAGGATGATGCTCATCATGTTTATGTTTATTGCATTCATCCTAATAAACCTATGAAAATCGATGGTTGTCCAAGAGGATGTGTTTATATGGATACATCGGATAAACCTACAGGTGATAGAGCATTTGGTGGAATGATATTAGGAGGAATTTTAGGAGGAATAATAGGTGGATTTCCAGGTGCTTTAATTGGAGGGATTTTAGGAGCTTTATTAGGTAGTACTACTGAGGAAACAAAACCCGTATATGTAAAGGTAAGAGAATTAAGAAATAAAGGCATTCCATATAAATTGCACGTCGATAAAAATAGAATAAAGATATAAATTTTTATATTTTTATAATTATATTATTAATAATATATTAAAATTTATAACTTAAATTACTGAGACCGCAAATATGCGGTTCCAGTTCTCAGACTGACGACCATCAGTCCGAGATGTTTGAATTTTTATAATTAAAAGAAAAAACAGCTGTTTTTAAATCAATTCATCAATCAGATATTCGTATTCTTTGAAAGCTTTCTCATATTTTTCAGCGATTTCTTTTAAATGTCTGACATAATGCTTAATTAATATTGAACCTATTCTACCTTGGAGTAAATCAATTTCATGGGGTTGTATAGTATTAGATGCAATAGCTACGAATGATTTTCTGAAGATATAAGTTTTAATACCTTTTTTGTTTATCTTTTGTCTGAAAGCATTTGAAAAATTATAATTAATATTTATTCCGGATAATTTTTTGAACAGTTTCAATGGTAATATTGTTAGGTAAGCTTTTTTAGTTCTACGATTATAATTCAATTCGAATAATAAAACGTTTCCGATTTTTATCCTCCTTAGTTTTTTCAAATTATTCAAGAAATAGTTTACCTCGCATGCTCTTAATCCTGTAAAGAATAATACCAATAAATAAATCCTTGTTTTTAATCCATACGATATTGATTTATGCAATATTTCCAAAGCCTCATTTATTATATCCCTATCAAAATATTCGAATAAATTTATCCTCTCCTGTTTTCTTACCTTTATCCTCTCCCTTAAATATCTTATATCAATAGGTAATACGATATTATATCTCTCAAATAAAAATTCTTGGAAATATTTTATCGCTGTAACAATCCCTGACAATGTCCTGTATGAAAAATTCAATTCCAATATTTTATCTCCGTTTTTCATTAAATCCGGTAAATATTTCCTAACTCTGCAAATATGATGCTTATAGTTCGCATATATTCCTCTGTTAATTAAATACCTCTCAAATTCTTTTAATATCTCATCATTTAAATATTTTTTAAAATAAATATCTTTACGTATTTTACCTGGTAATATTCCATAAACATTATTATAATCGGTTCCTTTTAAATTTTTATTTGATAATATATTATCAAAGTTATAAAAGGGATATACGGGCTCGCCGGGATTTGAACCCGGGCCTTGGGCTCCGCAGACCCACGTCCTATCCAGGCTAGACCACGAGCCCACTTAGTTTACTATCATAAAAAAATAAAAAATATTACATAGATAGCATGTTACCAGGAGGATTAATTTCCTTAATATTTTAAAGGGATAAGAAATAATTGAAGAACATTATTAAATATGAGAACGAAAATTGATAGAACACCAGATAAAATAGAAGTTAGATACGATGAGGATAGGTGGTTGATATTAAGAAAAAAGAGGAAGATTGCAACAAAAATTCTTAAATACTTTGAGGAAAATGGAATACATGCTATTGTTCATGGCTCAATTGCTAGAGGAGATGTTAACAAGGATAGCGATATAGATATTTTCATCCCTTATCTTATTCCATCTTATAAGGTTGAGTTGTTGATAAAGGATCTAGGATATGAAATAGATGCAAAATATATTGTTCAAGCAACTCCAAACACTTGTATCAAAGCTCTTTACGAGCTATTACATGAGGAGAATATAACAATTTCTCATCCTCTTGTACAAATGTCTAATAAAGAGATTGAGTTTTATAAGTTTAGTGGAATGATTGATTTGAAAGGAATTGTTAAAGATGAGAGGATTCATGGCGTTAACAAAGCGTTAAAATTTATAGAACCTAAACCTTTTGGTCATGTTGAGTATAGTATAATCGGGATAGAAAATATTGTAGCAAAAAGGTTAGGTATTTCAATGGATATAGTAGAGGAAAGGATAAGAGTATTAACCAGAAGAGATGAACTTGGTAGGACAGGTTTATTTTTAAAACTTAAACTTCCGCCTAATAAAAATATAGAAGAAGCATTTAAGAGAATTATTGATACAAATCAATATGTTAGAAGATTATTAAAAAGAAGGGGGATGTTTTAAATATGAGGCTGCCAAAAACATATGCGGAAGCTGGTGTTGATATTGATAAGGAAGGATTAGCAATAAAAAAAATCGTTGACCATGTAAAAGATACGTTAAAATATGCTAGAGTTTTATCATCGTTTGGAATGTATACAGGAATAATAGATTTAGGTGAACATGCTATAACGCTGAAATGTGATGGTGTTGGAACAAAAACTTTAGTAGCTAAGGAATTGAACAGATATGATACTATTGGAATAGATGCTGTTGCAATGGTTGCAAACGATACGATTTGTAATGGTTCTAAACCATTAGCTATGCTTGATTATATTGCAATGGATAAAATCGATGTTAGAATTGTTGAAGAAATAGCAAGAGGTTTAAAAGAAGGTGCAAGAGAAGC
>JALTZH010000070.1 GCA_027051265.1 archaeon
AAAGAACTCTATTCTTGTTATCCCTCAAATGAAGAAATAAAGAAAAAAGGAAACGATATATCATTTTGGGAAACTAAATTGAAGAAAGAAAAAACTTTTACATGTATTTATCGTTCAAAAGATTTAAAGAAAACCGGAACATATACCTTTGAATTTATAGTAAAGAAACGAACTTGGAAGAAGGATAGATGGGTGGATGAGATTTCTTATAGAAAGAAAATAAATGTAACAATAAATAAGGAATCAAATTTACCTCCAGTATTTTTGGAAAACAAGACCATTTATAAAATAGGAGATGTAATAAAGCATAAACCCTTGGAGAATCAGTTTATTTATAAAGTTGAATATAAAGATTCAATAAAGGTTTGGAAATGTAGTAAACCGGAATATGAAATTACTAACGAGTGTAGAAATGAATGTTATAATATCTTACAAAAGAAATTAGGTAGAGCGCCATCTTCAAACGAAATACAAGAATGTATTAGAGAACGAATACCAGAGAAATTTAAAAAGTATTGTGAGATAATAGATTATAAAGCTGATAAAGATCAAAAATTCGTTATAATACATTACGGCTTTGCCATAGAAAAGAAGAAATTGGAAGAAAAGGGAATAGAATGTCCAGTAAAGAATCCGGAAGATAGGTATGGAAAATTAGTTGCCAATCTATTTAACTTAGGTTATTGCGCTATTCCTATATCTTTTGAAACATCAAGAGTATTAATAGATTCTTTTATAAAAGCTTATAACGAAATATATCCAGTAATAGAATTTTTCACGGGTCTAATGTTTGGTTTTATTGGTGGTACGAATTATGAAATTGCATTAACAGATAGTTGGGATATTACATATAAACAATATTTCCCAAGAAGTGAAAAGATAAATGGAAGAGTTGTCTACTATTACATTTATTCAGATACACAATTTAAACCATATGTGTTTGTAATTCCTAAAGAAGAAGATGCGAAGTATTTGGTAGGAAAAAGAATTACTTCAGGATTGTTCTTTTTAATAATACCAGTAAAAAAAGAAGATGTTTTATTTGGTATAAAGTTAGATTAGATAATTCCAGCTTGAAAATAACAAAAATTTGATAATATATTATCAAAGTTATAATAAAGATGAATGCTCCGGCCGGGATTTGAACCCGGGTCGCGGGCTTGAAAGGCCCGCATGATTGGCCGGGCTACACCACCGGAGCAAAAATTTTCTAATTTTATTTAATAAATAATAACATTTGAAAACATCGAAAACTCTCATACTTTAACTTTAGGAACTCTTTAATTTATTATAAGTATATACTATTCGTTGGAGATAAGTTATGAAAGACATTATAGTTAAAAATATTAAGGTATAAATTAAAACATTAAAAAAGAATTCTAAAATTGTTGAAATTATAATTATAATCAACCTCTCCGCTCTTTCTGCAAATCCTATATCACATCTTTGTATGAAGTTTTCAGCTCTAGATCGTGAGTAGCTGACCATAAAGAAAGATATCAATGCAACATAAGATAACAGTAGATTTTCCACATAAAAACCTATACCCAATAATATAAGAGCATCAGATAATCGATCAACGTTTGAATCAAGAAATGCTCCAAATTTAGATACTTTTCCTTTAATTCTAGCTATATATCCATCTATAGCATCCATCAATGACGAGAGTATTAAAAAAATTAATGCAAGTATTAAATTCTTATAATAAAAGGATATCATGACAAGCAAAGCAAAACATAAACCTAAAATTGTTATATAATTTGGTTCCAAAAATAAAAAAGGTTTTGAAATTAATTCAAAAAATTTTGAGAATTTATTTTTTATTCTTGATAGCATTTCTCTTTTCTTTCTTATAATCAATACATGCTTTAAGAAATGAGACGAATACAGGTTCAGGTTTCAAAGGTTTTGAAGAAAATTCAATATGATATTGTGTTGCAACGAAAAATCTATGTCCCTTAAGTTCAAGAATTTCAGCTCTGCTATCCTCACTAATACCAGAAAATATCAGACCTTTAGATTCAAGCGTATTTATATATTTGGGATTAACTTCATATCTATGACGATGTCTACCAAACGTTATTTCGGAACCATAAATTCGATAAGCTAATGTATCTTTCTTTATCTTAATCATTTTCTCTCCCAATCTCATGCTTGCACCAAGTTGTTTTATTCTTTTTTGCTCAGGCATTAAATCAACAACCGGATGTTTTGTGTTTGGGTTAAATTCTGTACTGTTTGCATCCTTAAGTTTTAATACATTCCTTGCGAATTCAACAACAGCGAGTTGAAATCCCAGACAAATTCCAAGGAATGGTATATTGTTCTCCCTTGCAAATTCTATTGCTTTTATTTTTCCCTCAATCCCTCTTTTACCAAATCCACCAGGTACTAAGATCCCATCCACTTCCATTAATTCTTTTAGATAATTTTCATCATATTCTAGACGTTCGGAATTGATCCATCTTATTTTAACCTTATGATTTAATTTATATCCCGCATGTTTCAATGCTTCTACAATACTAATATAGGAATCCACAACCTTGGTATATTTTCCAACTATTGCTATCTCAACATAATCTTTTATTCTTTTAATTTTTTCCACGAATTTTATCCATTCATCAAATTTGTTGTATCTTTCTTTCAATCCTAATTTGTCTAGAAGAATTCTTCCCAAATTTTGTCTCTCTAAAATTATTGGAACTTCATATATATCTTCAACATCATGATTACTTATAACCGCATCCTTATCCACGTTACAATATAGAGAAATTTTCTCTTTTGTTTCATCTTTTAATTCTTCCTGGCATCTACATATTATAATGTCAGGTTGTATACCTAAACTTCTAAGTTCTTTAACACTATGTTGCGTGGGTTTAGTTTTTTGTTCACCTCTTATTATTGGAACTAAAGTTACATGAATAAATATTACGTTCTTTTCTCCAAGTTCCAATCTTAGCTGCCTAACTGCTTCGAGAAAAGGCATTCCTTCAATATCTCCAACGGTTCCTCCTATTTCAACCAATAAAATTTCAGCATTATCCATTTTTGCAATATTCTTTATCTGACTCTTTATCTCATCCGTTACATGAGGTATTATTTGAACAGTTTGCCCTAAATAATAACCTTTTCTTTCTTTTTCTAAGACACTTAAAAATATTTTACCTGTTGTTATGTTATGTTTATTTGTTAATGCTATATCTAAAAACCTTTCGTAATGTCCAAAATCTAAATCAGCTTCATATCCATCTTTTGTTATCCAAATTTCACCATGTTGATATGGATTCATTAAACCTGGATCTACATTTAAGTAGGGATCAATTTTACATACACTCACTTTAAATCCACGAGATTTTAAGATGAGACCTATGCTTGCAGTTGTAACACCCTTACCTAATCCAGATAAGACACCACCGGTTATTATTATAAACTTTGTACTTATCATAATTATTATTGTTAGTTTTTTAATTTAAGATAACATGAATCTTCCTCAGATAAAAATTCTATCGAAATGTTTATTGTTGAAATGTTTTTGAGTGAAATTTCGATGAAATCTGTTCCACAACAAATCTCTTCCACTAATTCTCTACCTGAATATATGGAACAATTTATTATTGATACGTTATATGTTTTGTTAATAGTTATATTATAAAATTTTGTATTCGATAAATATGTATATAATTTAAAATATAAATATAGTTTTCGAACTGAAAGAGCTTTACATATATAGAAATCGTTGGCTGGATCTATGTTTAAATATCTTTCACTAATATTCGTATTAATGAAAAGTATCGAATACCATTCATTTTCGTTACAATCAACGTTTAACAACTTTGAAGCTTTAGGTAATCTTATACAATTATAAACGTAATATCTATCGGAAGAAATTAGGGAAATATTGTAGCAATTTTCATCAGTTGAATAATTTATTAAAAAATTTGTATTGTTTGCAACGAAATCCAAAAAATCTCTATCTATCTTTAAAAATTTATTAAGCTGATCATCAACGTTTATAAAAAATTTTTCTTCAAAAAAATCTTCCCCTGAAATATTTAGTTTTAGTATTCCAACAATTACAACCGATATTAAAATTAAAAACAAAAATGCCGAGATTATAAAGAATTGACATCTCATTTTTTCTTAGAAACTTCCATACAGATGTTGGAAGTCAAAATCTATAATCTCTGTTTCATAAAATTCACCAATTCTTGCATCCTTAAGTATTATTTGCTTATAATTTATATTCCTTGAAATATATGTATCTTCTCTACCTTTACTGGTAACTAAAACTTCATAAATTCTTCCTAATAATTTCATATTCTTCCTATATGAAATTTCGACGTGTAACAGTGTTAACTTTCTTGATCTCTCCTTTTTTATTCTATCTGGAATGTCTCCATATTTATATGCGGGTGTTCCTTTTCTTCTGGAGTATCTGGTTATGTTAATAAGATCAAATTCAAGCTCTTTAACGAGATTAAACGTTTTTTCAAAGGAATATTCGTCCTCCGTAGGATATCCAACTATAATATCCGTTGCAATTGTTGCTTCAGGAAATTGTCTTCTAATTTTGTTGATTAACAATTTTATATCTTTCACATCATAATTTCTATTCATATGCTTTAGAATTTCATCATCTCCACTTTGAATTGGTATATGGAAGAATTTATATATTTTTGGATTTTTATATACATCTAATAAATCATCTATTATCTCTAAGAGAAATTCCGGGTTCATCATCCCAACTCTTATCCAAAACTTTCCTTTTATTTTGAGTAAGTTCTTAAGCAAATCTGGTAATCTTAATCCTATATCAATTCCGTATATTGCATTATCTTGAGATGTTATTTGAATCTCCTTATAACCTTCTTCTACCGCATTCTCTACCTCTTTGTATATATTATTTGGATCAAAACTCTTCAGATGCCCTCTTGCAAATTTAGTTGCACAATAGCTACATTTTCCAAGACAACCTTCAGCTATATTTATGATTGCAATTGCATAACTGTTAAGCCTTAATTTTTTAAAACAGGATTTGTCGATATTTCTTGAAGATAAGTCAACAAACTTTTCACCATTTATAACCTTTTCAATAGCTTCGTTTATCCTATGTATCGATTTATTGGATAGGATTGCATCTGAAACTTTAAGACAAGCATCTGGATTTATTTTCGGCAAGCATCCGGTAATGATTACGGTTTTTCCTTGATCTTTTAATTTCTTAGCTCTTTTTAGAATTTTTCTCTCAGTGAAATCTATAACACCACATGAATTTATAATTACTATATCCGCATCTCTATAATCGTTAACTAATGTATATTTCCTGCTAACAAAGTATCTTAAAATATCCGAATCTGAATGATTTGCTGTACAACCATATGTCTCTATATAAATTCTCATCTCTCAATACTACAAGTTTTTTATAATTTAAATTTTTTAAACCATATTACTTCTGACTTACTTACTAAATTATTATAAAATTAACAAAAAAATAAAAAGTTTAAAGAAGCTAAAAATTCATACTTCTAATAACTAAAATTCTTTTTCAGACGGATTCTTAGACAAATATCGATTTAATGTTTCCTGTTTTGTTTTAAATTCCGTATCCAAAACTTTTACAATTTCTTTAGCTCTCTTTTCACCAATTATTGATTCTAGTTGTTTTCTCGAAGCCATAAATATACGTCGGGGTGTTTTAAATTTCTTTAACAATAAAAATGCAAGTTTTTCCCCAATGTTAGGTAACCCCATTACTAAAAACATTTGCTTCTCTCTTAACGTTAAAAGTTTTGGTTTATGTCTTATTTTTGGTTTTGATTTCAGTTCAAGCTGCTCTCTTCTTGCTATATGATATATGAAAATGGCTGTCTCCTTTTTATTTCTTGTGAAAAATATTCTCAAATCATAGTCAAGTATCATTGCAATGAGACATGATACAATGGCGTTTGGATTAAAATTAAAAGAAAAGATATCTCCTTCTATTATCAGTATTGGTTTTTCAAAGGCTTCTTTTAATCTATTAACTTGTTCAAATAATCTATTGTTTATCAAGCTGTTTAAAAAGTCCTCAGAGCTTTTTCTTTCAATACCAACTCGCTCAGAAATGATATAATCTGCAACATCAAGTCGCTTAATCTCAACTATGACATTCATTTCTTTAAGATAATCTATTATCACATTACTCTCATGAACATCAGCTATTATTTTTAGTTTCATAAATTTTATTCTAAAATTTTTATCCCTTCATTTATAATCTTAAATTTTACCTCTAAATTTTCCGGTAAATACCTATGTCTTACAAGTCTAGCTATTCTTAAATCTCTTTCCTTTTTAAATTCAATTATTGTTTTACTCCAATATTTTAAAATATTTCCACCTACTGGTTCTGTCCTATTTTCGAAAGAATATACCTGATTCGTGATCAGTATTGCTAAGTTTCTCTTCCTTGCTATTTCTGCAAGTGTAGCCATCTGCTTACTAAGCATTTTATTTATAGTTGCAATTTTTTCTTCTTCACTAGCAATTCTATAAAGAGAGACAGCAGAATCCAATATTATAAGCTTACAATTCTCTCTCAATATATTAGATAGATTTTCAACGAGTAAATGCTGTTCAGAAAAGTCCATAACCTCGTAAAAAAACACGTTTTTGAAAATTTCATCGAATTCATCACGTGTCATTTGTTTTAATCTTTCTAGAGAAAAACCACCCTCCGTATCTATAAAAAGGACCTTTTTTTTCTTGTTCTTTATAAAATTTATAAGGCATTGTAAAGCATAACACGTCTTACCAGTTGCTGGTTCTCCATAAACTTGTGTTATTATCTTATGTTCAAGATTTCCTCTCAATATATCCATGAATATTTTTTTAAAGTTCATTTTAACATTCTATACCTGTTCTTGCTTTAATACCCTTATCAAAATAGTGCTTTATCTTTCTCATTTCTGTAACTAAATCTGCAAGTTCTATTAATTCTTTTGGTGCATTCCTACCTGTAAGAATTATTTCAACGTTTTTAGGTTTTTCGTTTATAAATTTTATAACATCTTCCAATCTTATTACTCCCTTATTTATTGCGTATAATATTTCGTCAAATATTACTATATCATAACTCTCAATTTCTTTAAGAATTTCATGCACTCTAAATTCATTAACTCTTACTATTTTAAAATTGTTCAATTTTATCCTATGTTCACCACATTCTCTATTTTTAAGAAATTGATACATTATCACTTTTAATCCATTACCAATAGCTCTTAAAGCTAGTCCTAGTGCTGCTGTGGTTTTTCCTTTTCCATTACCCATATATATATGAACATATCCACGTCTTCCAGAACATGGCTCCGATTTCATAATTAATAAGCAGTTTTTTGTATAGCTTTTTAAATGTTTTGTTTATAAAAAATTTCTGCTCTAAGGTTAACGTTTTCCTACTCTGTTTGCATATACAACGATACATTATTTAGAAGTTTGAATTTAGTTCTAACTATAACAATATTCTAAAGTTAAATTATCTTTATTTAACCTCCTTTCCACACTAAAGTATGAGGATTTTTTGTGAGGAGGTTTATATTTCCGAGGATTTCTCAACCTTTAGAAGCACAGGATGAACCAGCCTTTATCAATGAAGCTTTGTAATATTAATGTTTAAAAAAGATAGTTATTAGTAATTATTTAGGTGATGATGAATGGCTAAGAAAAGTTATATAAAATTCGAAGTTCCAAAAGAATTAGCTGATAAAGCTTTAGAAGCTATACAAATAGCTAGAACGACGGGAAAGATCGTTAAAGGTACAAATGAAACAACAAAATATATAGAAAGAGGACAAGCAACTCTTGTTTATATTGCTGAGGATGTAGATCCAGAAGAAATTGTTATGCATCTTCCACCCTTATGTGAGGAAAAGAACATACCTTATATATATGTACCAAGTAAAAAAGAACTAGGTAAAGCTTGTGGTATAAGTGTTGCTGCTGCATCTGCTGCTATAATAAATCCAGGTAAGGCTAAGGATATGGTTGATGAAATAATTGAAAAACTTAAAGGTTTAAAGAAGTGATGAATATATGCCAAGAGAGGATAAAGGATTTGCTGCAGAAGTCTTAGAAATTATTGGTAGAACGGGTATGTGTGGAGAAGTAACACAAGTTAAAGTTAGAATTCTAGAAGGTAAAGATAAAGGTCGAGTAATAAGAAGAAACGTTCGTGGCCCTGTTAGAGTTGGTGATATTCTCATATTGATGGAAACTGAAAGAGAAGCGAGAGAGATTAAGGCACCATGATCTTGTGTAGTTTTTGTGGTAGGGAAATAGAAAAAGGTACAGGAAAAATGTTCGTAAGAAACGATGGTACAATATTATATTTCTGTAGCAGAAAATGCGAAAAAAACATGTTAGAACTAAAAAGAGATCCTAGAAAGCTTAAGTGGACAAAAAAATATGTTAAAGGAGGAATTAAAAAAAGAGAAAAATAAATTATTTTAGTTTTTTAGGTGATAATCTGTGGAACGAACATTTCTCATGATTAAACCAGATGGTGTGGTTCGAGGATTGATCGGTGAGATTATCTCTAGATTAGAGAGAAAAGGATTAAAAATTGTTGCCCTTAAGATGATTAAAATCGATAGAAAGAAGGCAGAAAAGTTATACGAACAACATAAAGGTAAGGATTTCTTCAAGGAATTGATAGATTATGTTACATCAGCTCCCGTTGTTGTTATGATCGTTGAAGGAAGAGATGCAACGAAGGTCGTCAGAAAAATAATAGGAAAAACCGATCCAATTGAAGCAGAACCAGGTACTATAAGATTTGATCTTGCAATGACCATAGGAAAAAACATCATACATGCAGCGGATTCAAAAGAAAGAGCAGATATAGAAATGAAACTGTTCTTTAACGATAATGAAATAATGAATTATAAGAGAGTTGATGAAAACTGGATATATTGATGCGCATTGTCATATCTTTTTTATAGGAGATGTAAATAGGGTTATAGAGAGGTGTATAGAAAAAGGATTATCTTTAGCTATTGAAACTGGAATAAATCCAAAAACAAATAGAATCGTATTAAAAGAGTCAGAGAAATATCCTGTAATAAAAGCAGCATTGGGATTTCATCCTACTGATCTTTCAAGAAGTAATGAATTGAAAATCTATGAGGAAATTAATTTCATAGAAAGAAATGCTAACAAAATAATAGCCATTGGTGAGGTTGGTTTGGATTATTACTGGATTAAGGAAAAAGAACTAAAAGAAAAACAGAAACGTTTCCTTTATGAATTTATTGAATTAGCTGATCGTATAAATAAACCACTTATTATTCATTCAAGAAATGCAGAAGAAGAATGTCTCGAGATTTTATCGACATCAAGTACCGATGTCATATTACATAGTTTCCTATGTGAGAAGATTTTTAAAAAAGCTTTGAGTTATGATTTTTATATCTCAATACCATCAATTATATATAAAGATAAAAGATATTCTTTTTTAGCAAAAACACCTATGGAAAGAATTTTAACTGAAACGGATTCACCGTTCCTTGATCCAATAGGCTTTAGAAAAAATGAACCATGGAAAGTTATCTATTGTATAAAAGCATTGTCAAATTTGAAAAAAATAGAAGAAGAAGAAATTTTAAAGCATGTCGTTAATAATTTTAATAGGTTATTTAAAACTCGATGATGAATTTGCCGAGTGCTGAACTATGATGAAGAATCACTTTCTGATAAAATCAAACCAATCTTCACTTGAGTGGAAGTAACATTTTAATTTAATACTTATAAAAAGCTAATTTAGTAGTCGCTTATATATATTTCCTTAAGCATTTGTTTCTACTATACCAGAAGCTCTCGCTCTCTAAGACGGTTAGGAAATTAATATCTCCAAGTAACTTCTACTTCATCAGTTCTGAATTTTTGTTTTATATAAGTATCTTCAAGTTTATGTCTTACACCAGATTTATACATCAATATTCCTAACCATGCTATCATCGCACCGTTGTCACCTAAAAATTCATTTTCAGGAACATAGAACTTGCACCCACGCTCTATGCACATCTTTTTAAGCATGCTCTGTAATCGTTTATTAACACCAACACCCCCAACTAATAATACTTCTTCCTTATTTAATTGAGCAACAGCTCTTTCTGTAACTTCAACAAGCATGGAAAACGCGGTTTCTTGTAATGAAAAACATATATCTTCAATTGGATATTTATTAAGAAGTTTTAATGCATGAGTTAACAATCCAGAAAAAGATACATCCATACCTTTTATGGAATACGGCATGGGAATGTATTTTTTTCCTTTCATAGCAAGTTTTTCTACAATAGGGCCTCCGGGATTTCCTAAGCCTGAATCTCTAGCGAATTGATCGATCATGTTTCCAACAGCAATATCTAAAGTTTCTCCAAATACTCTATATCTTTTATCTGTATATGCTATAACCTGCGTATTCCCACCGGAAACATATAACGTAACTGGATCTTCAGCTTTTGTTCTCAATCTACCTATTTCTACATGTGCAATACAATGATTTACACCAACAATCGGTTTGTTTAACTTAAGCGATAATGTTCTTGCAGCAACGGCAACGACTCGAAGACATGGTCCTAATCCAGGCCCCTGAGAAAATGCGATAACATCAATATCATTAAAATCTATTTTAGCAGTTTCAATTGCTTTTAATATTAAATTTTTAATATGTTCCGCATGATGAATAGCAGCATCTCTTGGATGAATACCTTCTCTAATTTCTTGATGTTTAGATATATTTGCAAGTATCTCACCATCATCGGTTACTATTCCAACTCCTAATTTTTGAGCGGTTCCTTCAATACCTAAGCATATCATAGTTGTTCTTCAAATAGAAGTAATTTTGTTGTTAGTTGGACCCGCCGGGATTTGAACCCGGGATCTCCCGCCTGCCAAGCGGGCGTCCTTCCACTAGACCACGGGCCCTATAATAAAATTAAGAATTTAACAACTTAAACATTATAACTTTCATTATAACTTTCCTCAAAATACAATTCCGTATAATAACCGTTTTTTCTTAAAAGATGATCCGCTTCTTTTAAGGTTTTATTTTCAACGAGTTTAGCTATTTTACTATGACAGAAAACAATTTTTGGATCAAAATAAAAAGTTATTAAAGAAAATGGTGTAAGAAATACATTTCTTGTTTTATTTCTTATTTTAAATGCTCCGAATACACCTCTAGCAGCATCTATTACAAGTTTGGAAGCTTCGGTTATTGTTTTTCCTGCAATTTTATCCATTATTTTTATATCTTCGTAATCTATACCTATACAACCTAAAAAACCTCTATCTTTTATTATTTGAGCAAGATTTCTTATTATTTCGTAAAATCTAAGTTCTCCATCGTTTCCTAATCCTATTACTCCAAGAATTGAATTATCTAAATTTTTTAATACACATAACATAATACTGTCAGCTAATGGGCTTCTTATACCTTTTTCATCTCCTAGTGCTAAAACATCTCCACCAACATCTATTCCAAATACTATATCAATATTGTTCTCTCTTATAAACTTATTCAATTCACTCGAAACCTTCTTCGAACCTTCATTTATATCAATTAAAAGAATTTTTTCGTTAAAAATCTCCGCAACTACACTTTCTGTGAATCTAACGTTATAATATGTTTTAGTATCCTTTGAAGCAAAAGCTAAACAATCACCAATTCTTTCAGCATTAACTATTTCAGATATTCTTCTTGGACCTGGTTTTGGATCTAAACTTTTTCTTTCCCATGTTAAACCAGCTAATATTGTATCGATACCAAATCTTTTCAAGAAGTTTCTAGTAGGAATTGTGCCGATTATATCTCCTCCTCCACCTATACCTATTAGAAGTGCTTTCTTTTTATCTCTTATTATATCAAATATTTTCATATTTATTCCGAAAAATTCTTCTTTTTTCAATCTGTAATAAATCCTGAACGTATTTTATACTGTCATCTACTTTTCTTATTCTTATTTCTAAACCTGTTTTGAAAAGAATCCTTTTATCTTTAGTTACGGCATCCAGTTTTTCGTTTAAAATATTTTCTAGCTTATATATGAATGAATCTTTAATTCCTTCGTATTTAAAGTTCTTATTCTCCCGTATTAATTTTACTCCTGAAATATAAATTATAATATATATGTATCCATCACGATCCATTATAGCTATTCTACTTGGATTTGCTCGTATCTCACTTATATGGATCAATCGATCTTTTGTATCTAACATTTCTAGAATTTCTTCTAAGCTGCTTTTTCCTCTAGTTAAATAGATGGCATTTTTTATCGAATATTGTAAATCTTTACAGAAGCTCCTTGTTCTTCTTGAAGGTTTTCTCGATGTTGTTATTATTATCATAATATTTTTTAATCCAATATTATTTCCTTTAATCCCTTTTTCTTAGCATTACTAAGCTTTTTTAATTCTCTATAATATTTAATCGTTTCTTCAGCTAATCTTATTTTGTTAAATGCTGATTTTAGTATTTTACTAACTCTTGGTTGTGATATTTTTAAAATCTTAGCAATTTCTTCCTGTTTATATCCAAGCATATAATATCTTAGAACTTCTGCTTGCCTTTTAGTTAAGATTCCGTACATATCTCTCTTTTTGCAAGAGAAACTATTTCAAGAACCCTTTTTGCTGTTAATTTGTTTGGAAATCCTCTCAATCCACAGTCAGGACCTATGAACATCAATCTATCGTTTAATCTCTTAATTATATTTTTTAATCTATTTTTGACTACGTTTAGATTCTCAACATAATCTTCATCACAAATAGTACCTTTTGTTTTTAAAACTTCTGCATAAATTTTATCAACATCAGTTCTAATAATTCCTGCTCTAATGAATTTATCATAAGATTCAAGATCTTCTTTTTTTACGAGTTCTAAATTTAATGGATTCGAAGCAAACTCACAACCTATTATTTTTATCTCAGAATTTAATATTGGTTCCAGTACTTTCATGCTATGTAAATGTATCTGAACATTTTTAAAACCTTTTGCAACGATATTTAATATATCGGTAATATCATCGTTACTAATATTCATCAAATCAACAAATCCTATACTTGGTTCATCTATAGAAATTGTATATGTTTTTAAATATTTTTCATTTATGATAGAATTTTTCACGAAGCATCTTATGCTTCGAGCAATGTTTTCCAGTAAATCTTTATGTATGAAATTCCCAAATTCTCTAAGATAAAGATCAACAGGACCGGTTACACAGATTTTTAACAATACTTCTCTACCGTATTTTTCGTAGATATTTTTCGAATATTTTTTAAGTATTTCTACTTCAGGGATAATTGCCTGTTTTTCTTCAATTAGAAATGGTTCTTTTTGAAATTCTTTAATAGGTTTAAGAAATTGTTCATGCATATCATATAGCTGCGGATAGCATGCAACATCCAAACCAGATTCCAGTTTCATCAGAAACGATGTTAACACTTCATTCACGAATTCTTTAGGAATACTTTCAGATATTATTATTTTTTTATATATGTTAAAATAATCTTCAATTATTCGTTTATTTTCAACTGGGAAACTTCCAACATCATCCGTTAGCAACCTCATAATTTAAGGAAAAAAATTATTCTCTTAAACTTTTGTACATGCATATGCATCTAATCAAACAAAACCATTCATAGTAATACCTATGAAAAATTATACGTTAATTTTCTTGTGAAATCTTTCTTCTAAAATTTTCTCCTTAAAGTTCATTAATATTAATATGATTAAAAATCTACTTGAAAAATTGAAGAGAAAAAGAAAAGAAGAAAGCGAGGATGACCTTCTTGAAGGTCTTGAACTAGAAGAAAAAGAAAAAGAAGAAGGTGAAGAGGAACTAAAACTTGAAGAAAACAAAGAAGTTATACCGTTAGAGGAAGAAAAAAAGGAAGAGGTTCGAGATGATAATATTAGTAAAATTATGGAAAAAATGACGGAATTTGATAATCAGATTGTAAATCTTAGTTCAAGTATTACTTCAATAAAAAAAGATATTGATGAAATAAGAAATGAAATTGGAAAAATAAATGATACTCTTAAGGATATAACTTTATTATATGAAGTTGTATCACAACAGATAAATCCTTTTGTTGGATATTCTAAATTAACCGCTCTCTCTATTCAAAAGATTGAAAGTTTAGAAGAAGATATAAAAAAGCTAAAGGATGAAATAGACAATTTAAAAACCGATTTATATTTGCTTCTACCTAGAAGAATTGATGTAGATAAAATCATAACAAAAATATTGGAAGGTGAATAATTTGGAAGAATTTAGATTTCTAAGTGATAGTGAAATAGATGCAATAATAAATGAATATCGAGGAAAAATACCTTCATTCTTACTTGACCAGATTAAAGAGAAGGTTAAATCAAAACCTATTACAGAAGAGCAACTGAGAAAGATTTTAGACGAAACAGCTAAAGAGTATAAAAAAGAATCAAAACCAATAGAAGAATTGAATGAAATAAAAGGTTTGGTATCTGAATTACATAGAATTATAAAAGAATTCAAAGAGAAGAAAAAAACAAAAGAAACAGTGGAAGAAAAAAAAGTGGAAGAAGAAAAGAAAGAAGAGGAAAAAATTCCAGTATTAAAAGAGGAAGAAGTTAAAGAGCCAATGATTTTGGAAAAGAGAAAATACAGACTCGAAAAAATCCCAGATGATGCAACATCAATTATAATTGCGATGAAATGGCTAGACTTTCTTTTGGAAAGAGTTGGTTTAAATAATTTATCCGATGTTCTCGAATATTATATTGATTTAGGATGGATTTCTGAGGATGTTCACATGCAACTCATGAAACTTGCACGTGGAATAAAGCTGATAAAAGAACCAGATTGGAAACCAACTGAAAGATTAACCTTGGAAGATCACATAATATCTCTGCTCTTTATAGAAAGATTACGTGGTGGCAGAATACCTCGAGACTTCTTAGACAAATTATATCAGGAAATAAACTTTATCAAGAAGACAGTAGAAAAATTCTATGGGGTTTAGTGTAGTTGTTGCATACATTCTCCTTACAATTTCATTTTTGGTAGCATTTACAACCTTTATCGATATATATATGAATATAATAGATATAAATTTCTTGTTTGAGAAAAAATTGAATGAAGAATTCATAATTCACGATTGTTATAATATTACACCATGTTCACCATGTAACTTTACTGCAATATTAAATAATACGGGAAAGGCTACGATAAATCTTAAGTATTTAACTGTTGTATTCGATGGAAAGCTTCATAACTATACGTATTCTTCCAAATATTTATTTCCTTTAGAAAGTGAAAACATTACAATACTAAATGTTTCACCAACTAATCTTAGACTAAAAATAGTGACAAGACATGGTGCTATTTCATATTCAAATTGCAGAATAATATCCTGAAATAATTTAAATATAAAAATTTTGCATTTTAACAAGAGGAATAAATAAAAAATTAGTTTTAATATTTAAGTTTTTTTAAATTTTTAAAAATTAATAATTAATAATAATTTTATGAGGTTTTTAGGAATAGACTTAGGTAAAAAGTCATCGGCTATCTGTATATTAAACACAAATCTAGATATAGAAAAAATTTCAAAGATAAGAAACGCAGATATAATAAGAATAGCAAAGAGATATAAGCCTTCAGATATAATAATAGCGATTGATTCACCGTTATCTTTTCCAACCTTTGGATATCTAAGAGATTGTGATCTGGAATTGATAAAATTTGGTATCCCTTGTATTTCTCCAATAATTCTGAAAGATATTGTACTTGAAGCTATAAGGATTAAAAACGAATTAAAAAATTATAAGATAATAGAAGTCTATCCTTATGCAACAAGAAAGATTCTTAACCTCTGTCCAGATATCAATAAAAAAAGAGAAAAATCAAAACTAATAAAATGCATTAAAAGTAAATTAAAGCTTAGAATTCCAAAGAAAATAATAAATCACGATGAAATCGATGCTTTACTTGCAAGTTATACAGCATATCTTTGCTATAACGATAAATGTGTTCCAGTAGGTAAAGAATCTGTAATTTATATACCAAAGATTTCATAGAAATTCTTTAAAGCATATCTTATATGTCTTTCAGCATTTTCTTCAACAATGTTACCATGCCCAGGATATAAATATCTTATATCGAATGATGATATAAGTTCTAAAGATTCTTTCATCTCTTCCTCATCTCCTCCTAAATCTGTCCTACCAAAATATCCGTTAGCAAAAATTAAATCTCCGGAGAATAGTATTTTTTTCTCCTCCTCATAAATACAAATCGATCCTTTTGTGTGACCTGGTGTATGTATAATTTTAAAACAATACTCTCCTAAATCTATTTTTTCGTTTCCTTTAAGTAAAACATCAGGATTATATTTTCTAATTATGTTTAAAAATTTATTTGTACCATAATAAGTTCCTTTAATCATTTCATTCGAATCATGCTCATGTATGAATATCTTGGCTCTTTTAAATAAATAATTTCCTCCACAGTGATCAATGTGAGAATGAGTATTTATTATTATGGATACTTCATCCGTATTTATGATTTTTTCTACTTCTTTTTTTATCGTTTCATTTATACCTGATCCTGTATCTATTACAATAGTTTTGTTTTCCGATTTTATTATATAAATGTTTGAATCAATCTCATATGAAATAATTTTATAAATCATCTTACGTTTCCTCTAAAATTTTCATCACCTTCTCTCTAGCTAGTCCAATGTAACTTTTTGGTTCAAGAAGATTGCTGAGTTCTTCTTCACTAAAATATTTTCTTATAGTTTTATCTTTTACCAAGATTTCTAAAAAGTTTTTATTTTCTCTCATAGCTTTTAAAGCAAGATTTCTTAGCAATTCATGAGCTTCTTGCCTATTCATACCACGTTTAGTTAGTTCTATCATTATCGCCTCAGATAAATTTATTCCTTTTAACATATATAAATTTTTTTCTATATTTTTAGGATAAAATTTTAAATCTCTTATAACGTTTTTAAACGTTTTTAAAATCTCATCAAGAAGTATAAAACATTCAGGTATAATTATTCTCTCGTTGGCTGAGTTCGTTAAATCTCTTTCATGTTCTAATGATACATTATCTAGGGCAACTATTGTATAAGATTTGATCACTCTAGCTAAGCTGCATATCTTTTCACAATTTATTGGATTCATTTTATGAGGCATTGTTGAAGAACCTACCTGTCTTTCGCCAAACGGTTCAGATACTTCGAAAATTTCAGTTCTTTGCAAGTTTCTAATTTCTTTTGCAAATTTATAAAAACTGGAAGCAATTAAAGCTAGGTTTAATATTATTTCCGCATATATATCTCTTGAAATCACTTGTGTACTTATCCTCGCAGCTTTTAATCCAAGTTTTTTCATTACGTATCTTTCTATATCCTCACCCAATTTTCCAAATCCTGCATAAGTACCAACAGCGCCAGACATTTTTCCAACGAGTCTCTTATCTTTAATCGTTTTAATTCTTTCGATATGTCTATCTATCTCATCAATCCAGTTAGCAAACTTAAATCCATAAGTTATCGGTAAAGCATGTTGTCCATGTGTTCTTCCTATACAAACCAAATCTATCGTTTTCTTTGCTATTTCTTTTAAGATATCTTTTATCTCCATCAAATCTTTCAGTAAAATTTCAACAGCTTCTTTAATCATTAACATATTTGCCGTATCAACGATATCATAACTTGTTGCTCCTAAATGTACATATTTACCCGCATCACCACATATCTCTGATAACGCTTTAACTACAGACATAACATCGTGCTTGATTTCTTTTTCTATCTCTTTAACTCTTTCAATTTTTACTTCACGTATATTAGCCTTTTTTGATATAGTTTCTGCAGCATCTTTTGGTATAATACCATAAGCTGCAAGTGCTTCGGCAAGTGCTGCTTCAACTTCTAACATCTTTTGTAATTTATTTTCTTCTTCAAATATTTTTTTCATTTCTTTACTACCGTATCTATATTCTATTGGATGAATAGCCATATTTCAATCTAGCCTCCCTTTCATTACACGTATATTTTCATATAAATAAGGAAGTGTTCAAATATTTAAATATCGATATGCTATTACGAATAGCTTTAATTAAGTAGAAGAAAAATTCCTTAAGATACTAATACTATCTATTTTTATTCAAAATTTATTATAAAAATATAAAAAATATAATGTATTATTCTTTTAAAAATCTTAATACTTTCTCAGTATATTGTTTATGAATATCTCCTAATGAACCATAATGGCATCTACTGCAAATACCCTTATGTACCTTTATAAGATTTCCTTCGAAATGGCATAATTGACATACCACTTTTTGGTATGGCTTCTTCTTAGGAACAATATATGTATATTCCTTGAAGAGATGACATGTTTGACATTTTACTTTTCCTTCCTCTAAAACTCTCTTATGTATGATATGTACATATTTAACTGGACCATGACATGTGGTGCAATTCCTTTCAGGTATCTTTTTTATTGCATCAATTGTACTGGTTATATTTAGGTAGTGTATTCCTTGAAGTCTAGTATGACAATCACTGCATGGTTTAATCTTATAATCTTCTTTTGGAATTTTTATGTTACCTAGTTCCTCATATGTTACTAACGCTCTTTTAGTTGCTTCAAGATGTATTGCACCTATATTTTTAGGATGACATCTATC
>JALTZH010000071.1 GCA_027051265.1 archaeon
CGAAAACCCCTTTTTTGAAATTTTAAAAATTTCATTATATTATTGTGGAGAAAAATCTCCCGCTCCAATGACGGTATCGTAACCATCAGGAGCGGGAGATTATTCCTCATATCTCGTAAGGCCACTCATGTGGTAGCGGTCAATGTAGCTCCCAATGAGCCACTGATAAACATGAGGTGGCTGAGGAAGAAGCTCGTGCACGTATCCAAAATCCTTAAAATCCCTAAAATTTAGTGCACGGGCAACCACTTATCAATCCATATAAGAATAGAAACTATATAAGATTAGGAAAGTTCTGTTCATAAAATTGAAATGGTTTACAATTACCTTTTTTGATAATTTTTTAGATAATTATTTGTTAATTCATAATTTTATTTATTAAGAGGTGAAATGAATTGGGTAGAGATAGTTTTCATCCTAGAAGAGGATCATTAGGATATTATCCAAGAGCGAGAGCATCTAGATGGGTGCCTAGAATAAAATCGTGGCTTCAAGAAGACGTTGTTAGAATTCAAGGATTCGCTGGATATAAAGCAGGGATGACACATGGAATTTTCATAGATAACTATAAAAATAGTCCTACATATGGTGAAGAAATAATGATACCGTTAACAATCATTGATACACCTCCACTTAGAGTTTTTGGTATTAGAGTTTATATTAGAGAGAATGGTTTTTTACGAACTCTAACCGAAGTTTATGCGAAAGATTTGGATAAAGATCTTGCAAGGGTCTTTACTTTACCAAAGAATCTTGATGAAAAAGTTATAGAAAAGAGACTCGAAGATATTTATTCGAAATTAGATGAAATTGAACAGATAAGAGTACTCGTATCTACACAACCCAGATTAACTAGTCTTGGAAAAAAGAAACCAGATGTTATGGAATATTTGGTTTCAGGAAAAAAGGAAGATGCTTTTAATTATGCAAAAAGCGTATTAGGAAAAGAAATAAGAGTAAAAGATGTTTTTAACGTTGGTGATTACGTTGATGTCATAGCCGTAACCAAAGGAAAGGGATTCCAATCCGTTGTTAAAAGATTTGGTGTAAAGTTACTACCACATAAAGCAAGAAAAGGTAGAAGAAAGATTGGAACTATGGGACCAGAAGAGCCTCATTGCGTGTTATGGACAGTTCCAAGACATGGTCAGATGGGATTTCATAAGAGAACAGAATACAACAAGAGGATTATGTTTATAGGAGAAAATGGATTTACAGTAAAAGGAGGAATACCACATTACGGTGTTATAAAAGGTGATTATATACTACTTGCAGGTTCTGTACCTGGGGCTGTTAAAAGATTAATAAGGATAAGACCAGCAATAAGGAAACCGAAAGTTATACCCGATATGCCAAAACTTGTATACATTTCTCAAGAATCGAAACAAGGTGTATAAGATGAAGGTTAAGGTTTATTCTCTTGATGGTAACGTTATTGATGAAATAGAGCTTCCAGATTTTTTCAAAGAGGAATATAGACCTGACTTAATTCAAAGAGCTTTTTCTATAATATTTACGCATAGATTACAACCGAAAGGAAGAGATCCAATGGCAGGTAAAAGGAGATCCGCAGAATCTTGGGGTGTTGGTTATGGATTGGCTAGAGTTCCAAGATTACCAAACGGTAGAGCGGCTGTGTCTCCAAACACAGTAGGTGGGAGGCTTGCACATCCACCTAAAGTTGAAAAAATAATATATAAAAAAATAAATAAAAAAGAAAGAATAAAAGCAACTCTTTCAGCATTAGCAGCATCGATAAATTTAAATCTCGTAAGGAATCGTGGTCATAGAGTAGAAAACATTAAAGATTATCCAATTATAGTTGAAGATAAATTGGAAGAGATTTCCAAAGCTAAAGACTTAAAGGAATTCTTTAAGAAATTCGGTTTGATCGATGACATCAATAGAGCTAAAGAAAAAAAGATTAGAAGTGGTAAGGGAAAAATGCGAGGAAGAAAATATAAGAAGAAGAAATCTCTTCTAATAGTTGTTTCAAGATATTCAAATATATTCAAAGCGGCTAACGCTTTTCAAGGAGTTGATGTCGTTACGGCTAAGGATTTAAGTCTATTACATTTAGCACCAGGAGGACATGCTGGTAGGTTAACAGTGTTTACGAGATCTGCTATTAATGAATTGAAAAGGAGGTTTGAAAAATATGTCGTATGAAAAAATTATAATAAGACCTCATTATTCTGAAAAAGTTCATAGAGTAATGGAAAAGGAAAACAAGCTCGTATTTATAGTGGATAGAAAAGCAAATAAAAAGCAAATAAAGGAAGCTGTTGAAAAACTTTTTAACGTTAAAGTTGAATATGTTAATACTTTAATAACACCAGAAGGTGAAAAGAAAGCTTATGTTAAGTTAAAAAAAGAATATAATGCGATGGATATTGCCTCAAAACTCGGTATAATATGAGGTGATATTGTATGGGTAAGCCTTTAATATTACAAAGGAGAGGAAAAGGATCAAATGTATATAGAGCACCTTCGCATAGATATTTTATAGATCTAAAATATAGAAAATACGATGAAATAGAAAAGAATGGTGTAATTAGAGGAAGAGTTGTTGATATATTTCATGTACCGGAAAGAACCGCACCATTGGCAGAAGTTAAACTTGAAGATAATACCAAATTATACGTATTGTGTTGTGAAGGCCTTAAAGTTGGAGATGTGATTGAAATTGGTGCTAAAGCAACACCAAAACCTGGAAATATTTTACCACTATACGCTATACCTGTTGGATCTAACATATTTAACATAGAAGTAAATCCCGGTGATGGTGGTAAATTGGTAAGAGCTGCGGGAACCTCAGCTTTATTAATTTCGAAGGAAGAGGATAAGGTTATAATACAATTACCCTCTGGAAAATTGAGAGAATTGGATCCGAAATGTAGAGCAACCATAGGTATCGTAGCTGGTGGAGGAAGAAAAGACAAACCGTTTTTAAAAGCTGGAAAGAAATATCATGCACTAAGATCAAAAGCCACATATTGGCCAGTTCCTAGAGGAACAGCTATGAATCCTGTTGATCACCCACATGGTGGTGGATCGAGAAGGCCTGGAAAGCCAACAACGGTTTCTAGACATGCACCTCCTGGTAAAAAAGTCGGATTAATAGCAGCTAAGAGAACGGGGAGAAAGAAGAAATGAGCAAATGTTATCTTTATTTAATTAATAGGTGATTTTTATGTTTAAACTTGGTGAAAAGTTTACATATCGTGGATATACTGTTGAAGAATTGAAGAATATGTCCATTCAAGAATTTGCAAAGTTATTACCTAGCAGAGAGAGGAGAAGTTTACTTCGTGGCTTAACACCAGCACAAAAGAAGTTATTAGAGAAGATAAGAAAAGCAAGAGAGAAAGGAAAAAATAGAGTTAGAACACATTGCAGAGATATGATAATTCTACCTGAAATGATAGGAATGATAATAGAAGTTCATAACGGAAAGGAATTTATACCGGTAGAAATAACACCCGAGAAAGTAGGGCATAGACTTGGTGAATTTGCACCAACAACTAAAAGAGTTCAACATGGCTCTCCTGGAATTGGTGCAACTAAATCCAGTATGCATTTACCTATAAAATGAGGGCTTTTTCTTATGGATTTAGATTATTCATATAAAGTTCAAAAAGAGAAAGAAGAAAAAATTGCGAGAGCATATGGTAAAGAATTAAGGATTTCTTATAGATATGCTGTAGAAATGTGTAGAGAGATAAAAGGGAGAAAATTAAGTGATGCTAAAAAATTTTTACAGGATATAATAAAAATGAAAAAAGCGTTACCTTTGAGAAGATATAAAAAAGGTGTAGCTCATAGAAGTGAATTACAAGGATGGTATGCTGGTAGATATCCAGTTAAGGTTGCAGAAGCTTTTCTTAAAATACTTAAAAACGCTGAGGCAAATGCTGTATATAAAGGATTAGATGTGAATAAGCTATACATATTACATGCAGCTGCTATGAAAGGTATAAAGATTACAAAATGGATTCCGAGAGCATTTGGTAGAGCATCACCACATGTTGAGCAAACGGTTAATCTTGAAATAATATTGGAGGAGAGATAAATGGTTGATATTGAAAAAAGAATTGTTCAACAAAAAATAAAAGAGTTTGAGATAAAAAAATTTCTTACAGAAGAGCTTAAGAGAGCAGAAGTTGGTAACATAGAAATAAACAAAACACCTCTTGGAATTAAGTTAACCGTTTATGTTAAAAAACCCAGATTGATTTTATCTAGAAGAGGAGAGCTGAAAAGATTAGCGGAGATCTTAAAAGAAAAATATAATTTGGATAATCCTTTTATTGAAATTAAGGAAGAAGAAAACCCAGAACTAAATCCAAAGATAATTGCGAGAGAAATCGCTGTTCTACTTGAGAGAGGATTTAACTTTAGAAGAGTTGCATACATGATGCTCAACAGAATTATACAAGCTGGTGCTTTAGGTGCGGAAATAGAATTATCCGGCAAACTTGTTTCAGAAAGGGCGAAGGCTTTTAAGTTTACGTATGGATATTTAAAGAAATGTGGTGATCCAGCATATAAATATGTGAGAGTAGCATATGATACAGCTTTAACGAAACCTGGAGTTATAGGAATAATTGTTAAAATATTACCACCTGTTGATCTTCCAGATAAACCTAAGATTTTGGATAAGAATATAAAAGAAGAAGAGGTTGAAAAAGTTGGCGATTCTAAAAAAGACTGAAATAAAAGAAATGAGTACAGAAGAGTTGATAAATAAGGTGAAAGAATTACGAATGGAGCTTCAGCGTTTAAAACTAAGGAAAGAGCTTGGTACCTTAGATAATCCCGGTAAAATAAGAGCAGTTAAGAAAACAATAGCAAGGATATTAACAGAATTGAGATCAAGAGGTGTTAAATATGATTAAGCCAAAAAACCTCATAAGACATGAATTTATAGGTTTGAAAGTAAAAGTTTATAAATCTAAGAATAAATATATGGAAGGAATAGAAGGGATTGTTGTTGATGAAACAAAAAACATGTTGATATTGGAAACTAGTAAAGGAGAAAAAATGATTCCCAAAAAAGGTACGATATTTCATTTCTATCTTAATGATAAAGTTGTAGAGGTAGAAGGTGACGTGATTGCATTTAGACCTGAAGATAGAATAAAGAGGAAGGTGAAATGATATGGGAAAGAAGGTGACCAAAGATATAGGTATTGATGTTCAAAATCCTCCTAAAGAAGTTTGCAATGATGAAAAATGTCCATATCACGGTTATTTAAAAGTTAGAGGAATAATATTAGAAGGAAAGGTTGTCAAAGCAAAGATGAATAAAACCGTAGTAGTTGAGAGAAGATACCCATTTTTCTTAAAGAAGTATGAGAGATATGAGATAAGAAGAAGTAAAATATTTGCACATAATCCACCTTGTATTAATGCAAAAGAAGGTGATTATGTAAGAATCGCAGAATGTAGACCGTTAAGCAAAGGAAAGAGTTTTGTTGTTATTGAAGTTATAAAAAGAGGGGAGAGGTGATATTATGAGAGCTATTAAAGCTTCGGTGACAAGAGCATTACCAGTAGGAGCTGTATTGAACGTTGCAGATAATTCTGGTGCAAAAAAAGTTGAAATTATAGCTGTTAAAGGATATAAAGGAATTAGGAGAAGATTACCTGCTGCTGGTGTTGGAGATATGGTTGTCGTAAGTGTAAAGGAGGGTGTTGCAAAGCTTAGAAAACAGGTTGTTAAGGCTGTCATAGTTAGGCAGAGAAAAGAGTATAGACGTCCGAATGGGATACGTATAAGATTCGAGGATAACGCTGCTGTAATAGTAAACGACGATGGTTCTCCAAGAGCTTCTGAAATAAAAGGTCCGGTTGCAAGAGAAGCTGTAGAGAGATGGCCAGATATAGGAAAGATTGCTAGTATTATTGTATAGGATAAGAAAAGGTGGTCACAAATGAAAAGACCGACGAGCAAAAAGCCAAGTAAGCAAAGATACTTTTACTACAATGCTCCTCTACATATAAGAAGAAAATTTTTAACCGCACCACTATCAAAAGATTTACGAAAAAAATATAAAATAAGAAACATTCCTGTAAGAAAAGGGGATGTTGTTGAAATAGTCAGGGGGGATTTTGCAGGAATAAAGGGTGAAGTAATGGAAGTTGATTATAAGAGAGTAAGAATCTTTGTTAAAGGTGCAACCGTTAAAAAATCGGATGGTACTGATTCCTATTATCCAATACATCCATCAAAAGTTGTGATTGTAAAATTAAATTTGGATGATGATTGGAGGAAAAAAATTATTGAACGAAAATTGATGGTTAGAGGGTTAAAATTGGAGGAAATTGAAGAGGAAGAGAAGAAGGAGGAAAAAAAGGAGGTTGAAAAATGAGTCGACATTTAAAAAGACTTGCAGCACCTAAATCTTGGAAGATATTAAGAAAAGAATATTATTGGGTAACGAAACCAAATCCTGGACCACACCCAATAGACAGAGCTTTACCTCTTTTAGTAGTTATCAGAGATTATCTTAAGTTAGCAGATAATGCTAGAGAAGCTAGGAAAATTATTAAGGAAGGAAAGGTTCTCGTAGATAAGAGAAAAAGAAAGGATCATAAGTTTCCAGTAGGATTGTTTGATGTGATAGAAATTCCAGAAGCAAATATTAGAAAAATAGTCCTACTTGATCATAGAGGAAGATTAATATTAAGAGATATACCTGAAAAATACACGAATTATAAGTTATGTAAAATTGTAAATAAAACAACAGTAAAAGGTGGTCATATACAGTTAAACTTATATGATGGAAAAAATATATTAATATATGTAAAAAATCCTGAAAATCCTGTAGAAGCAAATGTTTACAACACAAAAGATACGATATTGATAAGTTTATCCGATTATAAAACAATAGTTAAACATTTCAGATATCAGGTTGGTAGTTATGTATATGTGATTGGTGGGGCTAATGTTGGAAAGATTTGTAAAATAAAGGAAATAAGAATCATGAGAAGTTCGATGCCAAATCTTGTTAAGCTTATAGATATGCAAAACAGAGAATTTGAAACAATTGAAGATTACGTATTTGTTATAGGAGAAGAGGAGCCATTTATGAAAGAGGTGTTTCTTCAATGAAAAATGAAAACGTTATGAGAAGATTAAAAATTGCAAAGGTTGTTATCAATGTAGGAGTTGGAGATTCTGGTGAAAGATTACTAAAAGCTGAAAAGATGCTGAAATATGTCATTAAAAACATACTCGGAAAAGATCGACAACCAATAAAAACTTTAGCCAAGAAAACGATACAGACATGGAACATTAGAAAAGGTCAACCTATAGGATTAAAACTAACGTTGAGAGGAGAGGATGCCATTAAATTTTTAGATAAAGCTTTTGAAGCAATAGATAGAAAACTTCCATCGAGTGTTTTTGATTCTGAGGGTAATTTTTCTTTTGGTATAAAAAGGTATATCGATATACCAGGAATAAAATATGATCCCGATATAGGAATATTTGGTATGGATGTTTGTGTTACAATTGAGAGGCCAGGATATAGAATAAAATATAGAAAAAGATGTCGTGTGAGAAAAATACCAAAACGTCATCGCGTAACTAAGGAAGAAGCTATAGATTTTATAAAAAATAAATTTAATATAAATATAATATAATTGTTCTTGAGGTAATGATTATGAAGAAGACTTTATGTAAAGGAGCAAGAAAATGTAGATTATGTGGAACACATAGAGGAATAATTAGGAAGTACGGGTTAATGATATGTAGAAGATGTTTTAGACTTGTTGCTGAAGAGCTTGGGTTTAGAAAATATAATTAGGAGGTGATTCCAGAAAATGTCTTTTGATCCTTTAGCCAATGCAATGATTGCAATGAAGAATGCTGAGATGGTGGGTAAGAGAGAAATAATAATAAAACCCGCATCAAAACTCATAGGTAAAGTTCTTAAGATAATGCAAGAGTACGGTTATATAGGTGAGTATGAATTTATAGATGACGGTAGGAGTGGAAAATTCAGAGTAAAGCTTATAGGTAAAATAAACGATTGTAAAGCGATAAAACCTAGATTCAAAGTGAAAAAAACAGAGTACGAAAAATATGAAAAACGTTTTTTACCAGCTAGAGGTTTTGGGATACTGATCGTTTCAACGGATAGAGGAGTTATGACACATTACGAAGCAAAACGTTTAGGTATTGGTGGGAGATTAATAGCTTATGTTTGGTGATCATCATGATAAAAGTTGAAAGAGACGAAGTTGAAATTCCTGAGGATGTTGAAATATCGATAAAGAAGGAATTGTTAAATTACATAGTTACAGTTAAAGGCAAGTTGGGAACTTTAAGAAGAGAATTTAAATCCTATGGAGTAATAATAAGAAAGGAAAATAACAAAATTATAGTAGAAGCTTATTGGCCAAATCATAAACAAAAAGCGTTAGTTTATACAATTGCATCTCATATAAGAAATATGATACGTGGTGTTAAAGAAGGATTCAAATATAAGCTAAAAATAGTTTATTCACATTTCCCAATGAATGTTAGAGTTGTTAACGATGAAATTATTGTTGAAAACTTTTTGGGAGAAAAAGCACCTAGAAAAGTTAAAATCTATGGTAATTGTAAAGTAAGCGTTAAAGGGGATATAATTGAAGTTTTTGGTATTAATATAGAAGAAGCCGGTATAACAGCAGGAAGAATTGAGGCTTTAACAAAGGTTAAAAACAAAGATAGGAGAAAATTTCAAGACGGAATTTATATAATTGAAAAACCGGAGTAGATTTTTATGAAAAGGAAAAGAATTTTAAGTAAGGAAGAATTGTTAAGGAAAATAAATCCGTTTTATAAAGAGAGAGAATTTTTCAGATACTCGAATCCATTATACAAAGAGGATTCGTGGAGAAGACCTAGAGGAATCCATAGCAAAGTTAGAAGAAAATTGGAAGGTAAACCACCCATGCCAGGAAAAGGTTATAAGAAACCGGAAATCGTAAGAGGATTACATCCATCTGGCTATAGAGAAGTGCTCGTTTACAACTTAAAAGATTTAGAGCGTATAAATAAAGAAAAAGAGGCAATAAGAATAGCATCAACAGTTGGTAAGAGATTAAGAATTAAGATTATTGAAAAAGCTAAAGAACTTGGAATTAAAATATTAAACGAGTGATTTTTATATGGTTAAGGATCTAAGAGTTCAAAGAAGACTTGCAGCAGAAATATTGAAAGTTGGTATAAATAGAGTAGTATTCGATAGAAATAGATTAAAAGAAATAAGTGAAGCAGTTACAAGAGAAGATATAAAGAAATTAATAGAAGAAGGTGCTATTAAAGCAAGAAAAGAGAGAGGTATTAGCAGAGGAAGAGCTAGAGAGCGAGAGAAAAAGAGAAAAAAAGGTAGAAAAAGAGGTTACGGAAAGAGAAAAGGAAAGAAAACTGCTAGATACCCAAGAAAAAAGGCATGGATTAACAGGATAAGAGCGCAGAGAAGAATTCTTAAGGAGTTGAGAGATAAGGGTGTTATAGATAGAAAAACGTATAGAAAATTATACCTCATGGCAAAAGGAGGATATTTCCGTAGTAAATCACATCTTCTAGAATATGTTAAACAAAGAGTAGGAGATAACAAAATATTAAACGAAATAATAGAAAGAGAGGTTGGATGAGATGGCAAAATCCGCTATTTATAGAGTTCCATTTAGAAGAAGAAGAGAAGGAAAAACCAATTATAGAAAAAGATTAAAACTATTGTTATCAGAAAAACCTAGATTGGTTGTAAGAAAATCGAACAAACATATAATAGCGCAGATAATAAAGTTCGATACAAAAGGTGATAGAACATTGGTATCAGTTCATTCTAACGAGTTGATAAAAAAATACGGTTGGAAAGGAAATACGAAAAATATTCCAGCATGTTACTTAGTAGGATTACTTATCGGATTCAAAGCGTTAAAGATAGGTATTAAAGAAGCTGTACTTGATATAGGTTTAATACCTGCTACAAAGGGTGGTAGAGTGTTTGCAGTACTAAAAGGAGCTGTTGATGCAGGATTAAAAGTACCACATAGCGATGAGATATTCCCCGATGAGTATAGGATAAGAGGAGAGCATATTGCAAAATACGCTGAAATTCTTAAAGAAAATGCTAAGCAACGTTTTTCTTTGTATTTTGAGAAAGGATTAAATCCAAAGGATTTACCTAAACATTTTGATGAAGTTAAACAAAAGATAATTGAAGAGTATAGAGGTGTTAAAAATGCTTGAGGAATGGGAACCAAAAACAGAGTTGGGTAAACTCGTTAAAGAGGGAAAAATATCAGATATTAGAGAAATTTTCAGAAAAAGAATACCAATATTAGAACCCGAGATTGTTGATTATCTCTTACCTAATTTAAAGGAAGAAGTTGTTGAATTGAATCTAGTCCAACGGATGCATAAATCTGGAAGAAAAACGAATTATAGAGTTTCGGTTGTAGTTGGTAACGAAGATGGTATAGTAGGTATAGGATCAGCAGTAGCAAAAGAAGTTGGAGCTGCAATAAGAAAAGCCGTAAAGGTTGCTAAACTTAACGTTATACAGATAAGAAGAGGATGTGGAAGTTTTGAGTGTAGTTGTAAAGATCCTCATAGCATTCCTTTCAGAGTTGAAGGAAAATGTGGTAGTGTAAGAGTTGTTTTAATACCTGCACCAAGAGGAACAGGATTAGTAATTGGTGATAGAGCAAAGAAAGTACTTAAATTAGCAGGTATAAAAGATATATGGTCTCAAACTTTTGGTCATACAAAAACGGAATGGAACTTTGTTGCTGCAACGTTTGATGCTCTAAAGAAGTTATCACTTATCAAAATAAATGAAAAATTTGTCAAAGAAATTGGAATGGAGTGGTAAATATGGAAGAAAGAAAGGGAAGAATTGCTGTAATTAGAGTTAGAGGAAGAGTAAACGTTGATAAAAAGATCGAGGATACCTTACACATGTTAAGATTAAAACGTGTAAATCATTGTGTAATAATAGACGATAGGCCTAGTTATCTTGGAATGATTAGAAAGGTTATTAATTATATTACATGGGGTTATATCAATAAGGATACGTTCGCTGCATTATTAAGAAAAAGAGGAGAAGTTGAAGGATATGGAAGATTGGATGATGATTATCTAAAAAAGCATACAAAATATTCATCTATAGAAGAATTTGCTGATGCTTTTATGAGATTTGAGGCAGAGTTGGATGATATTCCAGGTCTAAAGAAAGTGTTTAGATTACATCCTCCCAAAAAAGGTTGGAGATCAATAAAAAGAAGCTATAAAGAAGGAGGAGCGTTAGGGTTCCGTGACAATATGGATGAATTACTCAGGAGGATGATGTAATGGCAACCAGAAAGAGAAAAATTAGGAAATTAAGAGGATCGAGAACATGTGGTAAAGGTAGTCATAAGAAAGCTAGAAGTGGTAAAGGAAGTAGAGGAGGAAGAGGAATGGCTGGTAGTTTTGGACAAAAATTCAGTTACGTAATAAAATATATGCCTGATCATATAGGAAAACGTGGTTTTACACCTCCTAAAGTTGTTAGGAAAGAGTATAAATGTATAAACGTTGGAATTTTAAACGAAAAAGCTGAAGAATATTTAAGAGAAGGTTTAGCTGAACTTAAAGATGACAAGATATATATAGACGTTAAAAAACTAGGATATGATAAAGTATTAGGTGCTGGTATTGTAACGAAGAAGTTAATAGTAAAAGCAAAGATGTTTTCAAAAAGAGCTGTGGAAAAAATTAAAGCTGCAGGTGGAGAAATAATAACAGATTAAATATATGAGTTTAAAAAATTTTGAAAATTTCTTATTAAATATTCCTGAAGTTAAATCTCCTGAAAGAAAATTAGATTTGAAATCTAGGTTTAAATGGACTCTTATTGCTTTGGTATTATATTTCATAATGGCAAATACCATGCTTTACGGTTTTGATAGAACAGCTGAGAACTATTTTAAGAACATTCAAGTAATTCTTGCATCAAATTTTGGTACTTTAATGACTTTAGGAATAGGGCCTATTGTAACGGCAAGTATCGTTCTTCAATTGTTAGTTGGTGGAAAAATATTAAGATTTGATTTATCTAATCCAAGAGATAGATTATTCTTTAATAATTTGCAAAAGTTTTTAGCTATAGTTTTTACTGTATTTGAAGCAGCAGTTTTAGTTTTTACCAACGCTTTACCAGCGGAGGGTAATAGATTTGATTATAAAATACTAATAATATTACAACTTGCAATAGCTGGTACATTATTAATTTATTTGGATGAAGTTGTAACAAAATATGGAATAGGATCTGGTATAGGTTTGTTTATACTTGGAAGTGTATCTCAAGAAATTGCTTGGAGAGGATTCAACCCATTTTCAACTGGAGAAGCTCCGGATGGTTTATTACCAAGATTTATTTATACTTTGATTAAAGGATATCCAGATTTTCTTCTAATAATTCCTTTCATAGCAACTATCACAATATTGGCAATCGTAATATATCTTGAAGGTGTAAGAATAGAGATACCGATAGCATATGGAAGATTTATGGGAATGAAGACGAGATTTCCAATAAAATTTATATATGCTAGTGTAATTCCTGTAATATTTGCCAGTATATTGATGGCTAACGTTCAATTATGGGCTAGAATCCTTGAAAACCTGGGCTATCCAATATTAGGACATGCAGGTACTGCTAATACGTCACCAACAGGAATAGTTAAATACTTCACCATACCTTCACCAATATATTCCGGAAATTTTGATCCCATACATGCGTTTATATATTCTATAATACTTATTTCTCTTGCTATAATTTTCTCAATTTTTTGGGTTGAGTTAACGAATATGAATGCAAAAGCTGTAGCAATGCAATTAAAACAGTTTGGTTTTACTTTACCTGGATTTAGATCAGATACTAGAGTTTTGGAGCAAATTCTTCAGAGATATATACCAGTTGTTACAATTTTAGGTGGTGCTACAGTAGGTTTTCTTGCCGCTTTTGGTGATGTTACCGGAGCATTAGGTGGTGGTACAGGTTTATTATTAACCGTTGGAATATTACATAGGATGTATGAAGAAATTGCAAGAGAAAAAGCTTTTGAAATGTTTCCAGCGTTAAAGAAAATTTTTGGTGAGTAATTATGCTGAAAAAGATAATTTACAAAATTTATGAGAAAAATTTAGAGAATCAAATAAAAAGAGGTCCACTTCCTAAACATCTAGCTATAATAATGGATGGCAATAGGAGATTTGCTAGAAAATATAACATGCCTACATTCTTTGGTCATAAATTAGGAGCTGAAAAATTGATAGAAGTTTTAAGATGGTGTTATGATTTAGGTATAAAAATAGTAACAGTATACGCATTATCTCTGGAGAACTACTACAAAAGAAATAAAAACGAGTTAAACAATTTGTTCATGTTATTTAGTGAATATGCGAAGAAGTATCTTCATAACAAAGACATTCATAAAAATAAAGTGAGAATAAAATTCATTGGAAAATTAAATCTATTACCTGATTATGTAATCGAATCCTTTAGACTTTTAGAAAAAGCAACGGAGAATTATAATAACTATAGGTTAAATATAGCTGTATGTTATTCTGGTAGGGAAGAAATACTTGAAGCTATAAGAAGATTATGTGTTGATTTTAAGAATGGAAAGATAAGCTTAAAGGATATTGATGAAAACATGTTTCGAAAATATCTTTACATAAACGATATACCAGATCCCGATATGATAATAAGAACTTCTGGTGAGGAAAGACTTTCAAACTTTTTGTTATGGCACTCTGCATATTCCGAATTTTATTTTTGTGAAGCTTATTGGCCTGAATTTAGGAAGATTGATTTATTAAGAGCAATAAGAGTTTATCAAATGAGAGAAAGAAGATATGGTAAGTGAATAACTCCTCTTATAATTATTATGTTGATACTTTATTCTATTAGATTAAATTACGCTACTTCTAATTTCGAACGATAATAAAGATACTTACGAGTTACTTATTTGCTTAACTGTTAAATTAATGATTACTATTAATGATCATTTTCGATTATCGATTATAATTTATAAATATGTTATTTAACACAATATAATACATGACAAGGATTTATTATGATAAAGATATAGATTTAAATATATTAAAGAACGAAACTATCGCAATAATAGGATATGGTTCTCAAGGTAGAGCTCAGGCATTAAACATGAGAGATTCAGGTCTTAACGTTATACTAGGTTTAAGAGAAGGCGGAAAATCTTGGAAAAAAGCAAAAGAAGAAGGATTCCGTGTTTACAAAATTGATGAAGCAGTTAAACGAGCAACAATCGTTCACATACTTATACCAGATCAAGTACAACCAGAAGTTTACGAGAAATATATCGGAAAAAATTTAAGAGAAGGAATGGCGTTATGCTTTTCACATGGATTTAACATAAGATTTAAACAAATAGTTCCTCCGGACTTTGTTGATGTTATAATGGTTGCACCTAAAGGACCGGGACTAATGGTTAGAGAGTTATACAAACAAGGTTTTGGTGTACCTGCGTTAATAGCTATAGAACAAGATTATACAGGAAAAGCGAAGGAGAGGGTTTTAGCTTTGGCTAAAGCAATAGGGGCAGGAAGAGCTGGAATTATAGAGACAACATTTGCTGAGGAAACGGAAACGGATTTGTTTGGTGAGCAAGTTGTATTATGCGGTGGAGTTACGGAACTGATAAAAGCAGCTTTCGATACATTGGTTGAAGCCGGATATCAACCGGAAATTGCATACTTCGAATGTCTTCACGAACTTAAGTTAATAGTTGATTTAATATATAAATATGGAATTGAAGGAATGTGGAAAAATGTAAGCAATACTGCAGAATACGGTGGAAGAACAAGAGGAAAAAGGATTATAAACGATTCCGTAAAAAAGGAAATGAAAAAAATTCTTGAAGAGATACGAAGTGGTAAATTTGCAAGAGAGTGGGTATTGGAATATAAATCCAATATGCCTGTACTAAATAGTTTAAGAAGTATAGAAAAAGAACATCTTATTGAGAAAGTTGGTAATAAATTGAGAGAGATGATGAAGTTGAAATGAAAGAAAGATATGAAAATGAAAAGGAAGAAGAGAGGAAAGAAAAGGAACTTCTTATTATACCAGAGCATATTCTCCATTCCATGGAGAAACTTAATGAGAACATTGAGAGATTGTTGGAACTTATTCAGAATCAACCTGCAGAAGATATGACAATGAAATCTATTGAAGAATATACAAAAGCATTAGTCGAAAAGTTATCAGAATTAGTTTCTTTATATTCTAATATTTTAACCGTGTTAAAAAATATTGAAAGCAAATTGGATTCACTAGTTGTAAAGGAGACATCTGGGAAAGCATCTGAAGAGTTATCTTACACATCACTTAAGATTTTGGAGATATTAAACGAAAGGAAACGTGTAACAGATAGAGAGTTGATGAAGATGTTAAAATTAAAAAAGAATGAACTACAACAATACTTGAGAGAACTTGAAGATAAAGGCATGGTAAGGATATATGAGGTTAAATCTTTTTTTTCTAAAAAAAGAATAATTGAAAAAGTATGAAAGTTAAAGATTATATGACAAAAAATATCGTTACAGTATCCCCCGAAAATACTGTAAAAGAAGTAATAGAATTAATAGAGAAAACTGGTCATAGTAGCTTTCCAGTATTAAAAAATGGAAAACTCGTTGGAATTATAACATCTAAAGATATTATTAAAGCAAAACCTGAAAACAAAGTTAAAGATATAATGACAAAAGACGTTGTTGTTACTTATCCTGATGTTGATTTATTAGATGCTGCAAGAGTTATGTTTAGACTTGGAGTATCTAAATTACCCGTAATTGATAGAAATACTAAAAACGTTGTTGGTATAATAACATATACCGATATTGTAAGGTCTCAGATAGAAAGAGTTACTCCAGATAAAGTTAAAAAAATTGCTGAAACAATAAAAAAGTTACATGGTGTTGATGTGAAAATAATTACAGACAAAGTTCCGGTTAATAAATTAATACCAACACAGGATCACGTTTATTTGGATGAGTTAAAAGGTAGAATGTATGAGATAGAAAAAGGATTAGCGGAACCAATAGTTGTGATCAAACTCAACGATAGATATCTTTTGGTTGATGGTCATCATAGAGCATTAGCTGCATATAAACTTGGGATAAAGAAATTAGATGCTTATGTATTAATATTGAGTAGACGAGTTAAACTTGGATTAGAAAGAACGGCTGAAATATTAAATCTTAAGTCTATAGAAGATATAAAGATCGAGAGCATAGATATTGGTATATGTGAAATAATAAGAGGCGAATAAACTCAAATAATACAATATTAATGGAAATATTCGTACCATTTTTTTGATACCAAACGCTTTATCTCTTCAGATGCTTCAACTTCTTCTGGAAAATCTCTACCAATTTCTTCTTTAAACTTTCTCGTAGCATCTATTCCCATTTTTGATCCAAGATTTAGATTCGAAGCTGCATGATCCAAAGTGTCGGTTGGTGTATTCTTTATTATAACAACATCTCTAGCTGGATCAACTCTTGTTGATATCGCATACCAGACATCAAACCAGTTATGAACGTTAACGTCGTGATCAACAACTATTATTATCTTTGTTAGATGCAAATATTCAAGACCCCATAGAGAAAACATCACCTTCTTTGCATGTCCAGGATATTGTTTTTTAATTGATACTATAAGAATGTTATGAAAGAGACCTTCTATTGGAATGTTGATATCAACAATTTCTGGTATTAAAAATTTTATAAACGGTAAGAAGATTCTTTCCACAGCTTTACCTATGTAAGCATCTTCCATCGGTGGTTTACCAGTAACAGATGCAACGTATATTGGATTTTCTCTTTGTGTTATACATTCAATTTCAAATACAGGATAATATCCTTCCTGAGAATAATATCCCGTATGATCACCGAAAGGGCCTTCCAATCTAACTTCATCTGTAACATAACCCTCTAACACAATTTCAGAATTTGCTGGTACATATAAATCTAACGTTTCGCACTTAACAATTTTTAACGGTTTTTTTCTTATAAATCCTATAAAGAAATAATCGTCAATATTTTCAGGTATTGGAAATACTGAGCATAGCATTGTAACTGGATCACATCCTATTACTACAGCGACTTCCATCTTTTTCTTTTCTCTTAAATTTTTTAAGTAATTTTTATAGCCATGCTTATGAACATGCCAATGTATTAAAGTCTTATCCTTATCTATAACTTGCATTCTATAGGTACCTAAATTTATTTTATCATTCTCAGGATCTTTAGTTATTACTATAGGAAATGTTATAAATCTTCCAGCATCTTTTGGCCATAATTTCAATATAGGATATCTATTCAAATCAACGTCATAAATTATTTTTTCCTTACATACTGCTTTTTTAACAACCTTTGGATAAGAATTCATATATCTTTTTATATCTTTTATTGATGATAATTTCTTCAATATATTATCCAATCTAAATTTTGATAAAGATAAAAAATCTTCACCCAATTTTTCTAAACGATCATATCCAAGAGCAAGTTTTATTCTTTCCATACTACCGAATAAATTCGTTACAACAGGAATATCATATCTATCTACATTTTCGAAGAGCAATGCTTCGCCTGATGATTTGCATATCCTATTGGTTATTTCTGCAATCTCGTATATAGATGATACGTTTACTCTTATTCTTTTAAGCCAACCTTTCTCTTCCAGAATATTTAGATATTCTCTTAAATTATCAAATGTCATAATTAAAAAAAGGAATTTGTATCAAAGAATGAGGAATCGTTAACTTTTGCTTAGAAGTTTCGTGGAAGTTTAGCGTTGCAATTTATTTTTAAATATCTCATAGAGGGGTTGGATTTTCTAATGACATTATATCTTTTATTATCATTATGTTATAGACATTTTAAATAATAAATATATAATTTTAAAATTTTGTTTTTATAAATTTCTCCAAATCTTTAAACCAATTATATTCATGAATCTTTGCAACGAAATTATTAGATTCAAGATATACTTTAAACTTTGTTTTTGATTTATATGCATAATATAAAGATAAGAAAATTATAAAACATACTTCTAAGTACAACAAATATCCAAGAATATCACCATAATGGAATTCTTCTGAAATACTCTTAGGTAATACTCCTGAATTTTCTTTTAGAAAATAAGAATTAACATTTCTTCTTTTAGGATCAACATATGATTCTATTATACTTTTCCATATTTCATATGCACCCTTATCCGAGGTTAATAATGCAATATCCTTTATTTTTTCCTTAGTTAAAAGATACAAACAAATAGATGAATCCAATGTTTTTCCTTTTGGAACGCGTATTATTCTAAAAAACTTCTCCCTAAGTAATGAATCCAAAATTATCCAGTATAATTTATATATTACTGGATCCTTCTTATCTTTTCGCTTAGATTTCTCACACATACCTGAAAATATCTCATCCAAAGCTATTGTAGGGATACATATTTTCAAATCTGTATAATATCTGCTTAAAAACAATAATTGATGGCATATATTTTTTTTTCTAACTATATTTGTAT
>JALTZH010000072.1 GCA_027051265.1 archaeon
AGTCATTGAAGCAAAACAAAGTGAAGAATTTTTTGGTGCAGTTAGACAATACGAAAAAATAAACATAACTATCCCAATATTTGTTAAGCTAAATACCCCAGATAATGTATATCTAACACCATTAATACTTAGATATAAAAATCCCGATATGAAAGAATTGTCACAAACATTATATTTCGGTATATTAGTTAGAGGATATATTTCGATAGGAATTTCTAGCTTAAAAATAGATCCAAGCGATATAAGAGCTGGAGATAAGAATATAAGATTGAGAATATATTTAAAAAATTCCGGAACATCAACAGCTGAAGATGTTGTTGTAACTTTAAACATTTCTTATCCGTTTAAACATTCTTATTCAAATCTACCCAAAGTGTTTCTCGGAACATTAAGAGCCGGAGAGATTAAGTATGTTGAATATTTCATAGATGTTGATAAGAATGCAAGAAGTGGAGAATATAATATATCTCTCAACATAGATTATAAAGATAAATATAACATGAATTATAATATTGTTAAGAAAATATCAATCGTAATTAAACCTCGACCTTATCTGGATGTTGTAAAACATTTTACCGTACCTAATACCTTATACAACGGTGAGAAAGGGAAGCTATATGTTACTATCAAAAATCTTGGTGAAGATACTGCAAGAAACATCGAGTTAAGAGTAATTCCTGATATAAGTCATCCGATTGAATTTGATGAAAAAACGTTTTTTATAAGTAGTCTTAAAAATAACGAAACGGCAAGTGCTGTTTTTAAATTTAGAATAGATCGAACAGCAGCAGAAGGTGAATATGTTTTAAAGCTCGTAATTAGATACAACGGCAATTGGGAAGAAAATGATTACAACGTATATACGAAAGAAAGTAGTGTTAAGATTTACATTAAAGAGAGAACATCTAGTTTTGGTTCATTCTATATAAGATATTATTTTCTCATACTTTTACTTTCTCTGTTAATTTTAATAGTGTTAATTCTTAAAAAAATTTATAGAAGAAGATGAATGTATTCAACCTTTTAAAAAAAGAGATAAGAAAATGTCTTGAAATATTAGGAATCAAAGAGCCTACAGAAATTCAGAGAGTTGCTATACCTAAAATTTTAAGCGGAAGAAATGTAATACTTTCTTCCCCAGTTGGTTCTGGGAAAACGGAAGCAGCTTTGCTTCCAATATTCAATAAATTCCTTGAGCTAAAGCCAGAACCTATTAGTATTCTTTACATAACTCCTCTCAGAGCTTTAAATAGAGATTTACTTGATAGATTAAAAGTTTATTCCGAACGTTTAAATATTAATATCCAAGTCCGTCATGGTGATACGAGTAAATATATTAGGAGAAAGCAGGTAAAGCATCCGATGGATATGTTAATAACAACACCAGAAACTCTACAAGCAATAATTGTTGGAAAAAAACTGAGAACATATTTGAAGAATGTTAAATTTGTAATAATCGATGAGATACATGAACTTATTAACAGTAAGCGTGGATGTCTTCTTATATCAACTCTTGAAAGGTTAAATGAAATAGCTTCTTTTCAAAGAATATGCTTGTCCGCAACTGTTTCTGATGAAGAATTGTTTCTAAATTATTTTAAATGTGATGAAGTAGTAAAAGTTGATTATCTGAAAGAATTTGATATAAAAGTTGAGAGACCAGCACCAAAAAGAGGAGATGAAGAAATTTCTAAAATTATTTCATCTAACATTGATGTTGCAACTAAGATAAGAAGAATAAGTGAGATTCTTGATAAGAATAAATCATGCTTAATATTTTCAAATACAAGAGATACCGCTGAACTATTGTTATTTAGGATGAAAAAGATTAGAGAGGATGTTGAACTTCATCATGGTTCTTTATCAAAGGAAATTAGAGAAGAGGTTGAAAAAAAATTAAAAGAAAACAAAATCAAAGGGTTGGTTTGTACCTCAAGTTTAGAGTTGGGAATTGATATAGGAAGCATAGATTTCATAATTCAATACAACTCACCACGACAAGTTGTAAAAATGGTTCAAAGAATTGGTAGAAGTGGTCATAGGATTGGGGAAAAAGCTAAGGGATTAATAATTTCAACGGATACCGATGAACTTTACGAATCTTTATCTATAATGCAATTAATGCATAGTGGTTTCCTTGAAAAACCTGAAGTTTATGAAAAACCATATGATATCCTTGCAATACAAATGGTAGGATTAGTGTTAGATTTTGGAGAAATTAACAAGGAGAAAATGTATAGGATATTAAAGAAATGTTACGTTTTTAGAAACTTAACGAAAGAAGAATTCGAGGAGGTTTTAAACTTTCTTGTGGATATGAAATTGTTACGTATTAAAGATGATATGATTTATAAAACAAAAAAATCTTGGAAATTCTATTACGAAAATCTTTCGGTAATTCCTGATGAAAAAAAATTTGAGGCAATCGATATATTATCAAGAAGAAAAATAGGTTATTTGGATGAAAGTTTTATAATCAGATTAAACGAAGGAGATAATATAATACTCAATGGTCGAATATGGAAAATTTCAAAAATAGATACAGACAAAATTTATCTGGAACAAGTATTTTCCAATGAGGCGATAGTTCCAAGTTGGGTTGGTGAAGAGATACCGGTTAGTTATGAAGTTTCGAAAAACGTCTTAAACATAATTAAAAATCTGGATAAATTTGAACTGGATGATATAACAAAAAAATTTTTAAAGGCTAAAATATTAAAACAGAGAAATTTAGGATTCTTTATTCCGCAGGAGAATGAGATACATATTGAAATAAAAAAGAATCAGGCAATTATACATACTTACATGGGTACCAAATTAAATAATACTCTTGCATTTATATTCAAAATAATATTAGGAGCAAATGTATACTTTGATCCATATAGAATATTGATTACGTTAAGACGAAATGTTGAAGAAATTGATATAAGAAGAGTTTTTCATTGCAACGTAGAAAAGATTTTCAACGATAACATATATAAGGAGGATACATTCAAATGGAAGTTTTTACATGTTGCAAGAAGATTATGGATTCTACCAAAAGATGTATCGTATAAAAATATAGGATTAGATAAAATAATAGAAGTTTACAAAGATAGTTTTATATATAGAGAAGCTTTAAAAGAAACATTAAGAGATTATTTCGATTTGAATAGGATGAAAAAAATATTTGATGACATTAGACATGGTAAAATAAAATTATATATTCATAACGTTGAAGATTTTTCACCTTTAGCAAAAAACATCTTGCAGAAAAGTTATGAATTATATAAATCGGATGAAAATTTAACGGATATTGTTAAAAGAAGACTACTGGAAAAGAAATTAACACTATTTTGTTTGTATTGTAAAAAGTGGAAAGTAACATTAAGACTTGTAACGATATATAAGATTGAAAATTTGAGATGTGATGTATGTAATTCCAGAATGCTTGCAATCTTAAAAGATGAGAGTGATCTAAACCTTTTTTCTAAGAAAAAATTAGATCGCAAGGAGAAACGTAAACTTGAAAGAATTAGAGATTCAGCAATTCTATTCATGAACTATGGTAAGAGAGCATGCTTAGTTTTAGCTGGATATGGAATTGGTGTCGAAACTGCGAAAAAAATATTGAGAGAAAGCTGGTCGGAAGAGGAATTGATAAGAAAAATAATAGAGGCAGAAAAATTTTTTATTAAAACTCGCAAATTCTGGGATTAATTAAAGAAAGTTTCATTTTTATAAACAAAGTTAAATAATCTTAAATTAACTATGGAAAAAGATAAAGATGTGTTATGGTTCCATGAAATAACCAAAGATGACGTTCCTATTGCTGGAGGAAAAGGTGCAAATCTAGGTGAAATGGCTCGAGCTGGTTTTCCTATACCAGAAGGATTCGTTGTAACAACACTCGCTTTTAACAAACATCTTGAAGAAAACGGTTTGAAAGAAACGATTTATAAAATCTTAAACGAAATTGATATAAATAATCCTAAAGATTTGGAAGAAAAAACATCCAAAATACGAAAACTCATAGAAGAAGCTCCAATACCTAAAAATATTGAAATGAAAATTAAAGAATACTATAAAAATTTAGGAAAAGTAAGAGTTGCTATAAGAAGTTCAGCATCAGCTGAAGATTTACCCGATGCATCATTTGCCGGTCAACAGGAAACATACCTAAACGTTGAGGGTGAAGATTTAGTTATAAAATATATAAAGAAATGCTGGTCTTCACTTTTCACTCCAAGAGCAACCTATTATAGAGCTGAAAAAGGATTTAGACATGAAGATGTATCTATTGCTGTAGTTATACAAAAAATGGTAAATTCCGAAATCTCAGGGGTCATGTTTACAAAAGATCCAAGGACTGGAGAGGATAAAATTTTAATCGAAGCAAG
>JALTZH010000073.1 GCA_027051265.1 archaeon
ACTTCAAAGAGTTTATTATAGATAAATTTTCGAATATAAGAAACGAAATATTTAGACAAAGGCAATTAATGTTCATAATAAATTCTCCAATTAGACCTTTTAACGGAATTATTACACATATACTATGTTTTGTATCAGAGAATGATTGGAATAAAATTTTCGACATCAAAGATTTGTATAAGAGTGATAAATTGGATTATGAAAAGGTAAAAAGCTATAGGAACATTCCGGTTGTAAAGGAATTCATAAGTGATGAGAATGAAGCACTCATCCAGATATTATTAGGCACTAAAAGATATATATCAGAAGATACATCTGATATTTCGGTGTTGAATTTAATTGGATTTGTTATAATTGATTTTATAAATACAAATAGAATTTCACGAAGTCCTAATGATATCATTGATACATATTGGGATAAAATTTTTGGAGCTTTAAGTATAAAACCATTTGGAACGCAACTTATGGTTCCTTGGGAATTCCCTGTTTCAACATTAATCCTTACCATAGTGTTCCTATATCATATTAGAATGTTATACAGAGATGTAGCAAGGTATGAAAAAGAAATTCTTAGAGATAAAAGAATATTAGAATTAATTGGCTATAAATACAAATCAATTTATGAAGTATTAGTTAGGTTATATAAAATTATAGAGCTAATTCGTTTTAGAAATGAAATTGTTAGTCAAATCCTGCATCTATATAAAAAGAAGGATTTGGTGGAATTGATGAATAAATTCTTTGAAACGTGGTTTTATAATCCATATACAAAAAATAAACCACCTGAGATTATTCTCCAGCCAACTGATCTACTCGTTCTTCTTACAATTAAACCTGAAGAGTATTATAAATCCTTAGATGTATTTTTACATCCAATTAAAAGACGAATCATCGAATTTAAGAAGGAGAGAAATTCGTATTTAAAAACCACAAATAGAGTTATTAAAAGACTTGAAAATTTCAGCGAAATCATTCATAAAACATTAAATATAATTACTATTCTGATAACTATTATTGTTACTGTAATTATTGGAATAATTGGCTTAATCTTTTAAATTTTTAATATATCTCTGAAATCGTCTTTCTGCATGTATTTTAAATTTTAAATATGAACATAAATGTTTATTGTGTTAGATTAGGAAAACGTGGTAAATATATAAATTTTTGTAAAGAACATAACGTCATAGCTATAGGTCCAAGTGAGCTTGAAAATTTAACAATATTAGATCCAAATCTTAATATTAGAGCAGGAGATTTACCATTCTATAAGAAACAGGATATTTATAAAAAGTCTTTTATACCAACAACCAAAGACTTAATAAATTATAACTCTGAGGATTGGGACATAAATAATATTGATAGAGTTAGGAAGACAATAGATGAAAGAAGTAAAAATTTGGCCGAACAAATTGTGAAAATATATAAATTTGAACTATTAGAGAAAGTATTAGAGAAAATTTAAAATTTAATTATTCTTCTTGTATCTTCTATATTAAAACCAACTTCAAGTAATGCATATACCGCCAATACATATTTTGAACCTAAAAAATTAGGCGGAGGATAATTAACATCCTCTTGAAAACAAACCCATTTTAATGTGGATAAAAATTTCTTAATCTCTAACTTTAAATTATCATCCAGAGATTTGAAATATCTATTGATTATCTCCGAAATGCTATACCTGTCTCTTATCAATCTAATCACGGCATTTATCAGAAACTCATCGGTAATATCTGAACATCTTTTTATATTGTTATACCATTTTCCAAGAAAATCATGTGTTGGTATATTAATATCATACGGATGATCATTGGAATATTTGGCATACCATACTATAAAATCACATTCGGTTTTAATTCCTGGTATATGTATAAAAATTTTGTAGTTATCGTAATCTTCAACAAGTATTACTCTAAAACTACGATCGCTGCAAATCCTCAACTTCTCATCCAAATAATTTCTTACCTTTGCAGGCTCTGGTAAGGGTTCATTTTCTTTGTGAATAGGTTGTTCCATTTTGATATAATTATTGTTTCGTATGCACTTTTTGGCCTCATTTTCATACGGTATCTTTTGCTTCTTTGCTCTCCCTTTTCGTCCTCGTTTTCTTGGCATTAATATCTTCCTCTACTATAATTATACCTCTTTAAATTTTCACCAATATTGGGCTTTCTAAATATATATAACTTTTCATGATAAATTAATAAGAAATCTCGATCCTTAACCTTTTCCCAAACCTCTCTTGTTGTTTTCATCTTGTGCTGAATTTTTATAACTTCTTCTTTTAAAATAAATCCTTCACGTAAAAAAATATCCAATACATAATGCGATATAGGTACATAATGTCTATGAATTCTTGTATCGCCAATCAAAATTGCACAATACTTACCAGGTTTTAAAACACGATAAATTTCTCTAACTATCTCTTTCATATAATCTAAGTACTCTCTTAAATCTTCTGCAGCTGAAAGATCTCCTTTTAATTTTTTTTCGCCGTGATACTTTATGATGTTAAAATAAGGAGGATGTGTTGCAACAAGATCGATGCTTGAATCTTTTATTTCGGATAATTTTCTTGCATCACCATGATATATCTTAAACCAAGGAATTCTTTCATATTTTTTATCGAACAACAACTTTCTTTCTTTTAAATGTTTTATCAAATAATATAGTCTGTGAAGGGTTAAAATAACGGCATTATAATTTATATCCACACCAATACAATTCCTACCTAATAATAACGCTTCAATACATGTGGTACCACTGCCTACCATAGGATCTAGTACTATATCGCCGGGTTTTGTATACATCATGATTAAAGCTCTAGGTATTTGTGGAGCCCAATTCCCACGATAATCTCCTTTATGTGTTGCCCAAGAACCTCTTTCCGGAAAACTCCAAACAGTTGTTGATATATCGGTTAACTCTTCCTTATTTGGTTCCAACCTTTTTATCTCTATAGGTTCCAATTTTATAATCTGATCCTCCAATTTTATTTCTTTATGCGTCTTTATAAATTTTAAGTATTCATCGAAAGTTACAAGTCTCATAATATATCACATTAATTTACATTAAATCTTAACTAAACTATAAATTTTTCTTTTTATGAATATATTAAATAAAATATATTTTAAATTATATTTATAGATGTATAGGAATTAAACATGTTTCTTTCTATTCATATCAATAATTTTAATATTAAATTTTTTTTAACTTTTTACTTCAGCACATTTTTATATAGAATAAATCTCATGAGTTCCCGACCTGACTAGTCGGGAATGAGATAGGCTCAGAGTGTTTAAATTAAACTTGGAGTATTGAAAGGTGGAAGATTTGAAGCGAGATGTATATGATATTATATCTTGCATTAAAAAATAAAAAATATATTTAAAAAATTTTATTTAAAATTCTTTAATAAATAAGGAAGGGAAATAGTTAATAAACCTGGATATAATTTTAGCTGTTATTTTTCCATCTCTTTTAATATATTTCTTATGGCGATTAGTTCTAGGTGGGATTGAGGTTTAAGAATTTTTTTTCTTGGGTCTGCGAATAGGATGTTATTTTCGATGAGGAATTGTATCGTTGGATTTATTTCCTTATACCTTAGGAAATTCTTATCACGGAATTCTTTAAGCAATTCGATTATTTCTTTGAATCTTCTCTCGTTTAACCTTTTCTCCTTGTAAATAATCTCCTCCAACTGCCCATACCTTATCTCATAAAATTCCTCACATAGTCCCTTTACATCTCTACCTACTCTCTTAGCTTGTATCGCCTCAACAAGATATATCGGCTTCCCTCCAAAATATTTCCAAACTATGTCAATTTCTTTGTCGCTAAAACCTTTCTCTCGCAATATCCTTTTAACGGTTTCTTTGTCAAAATCGTCTACGAGATAATATCTAGAACGACCTTGCAGCATCGCTTCATTGTATATCCTTTCGATAAAAGTCGAGTCTGAAGTTATAGCGAAGACATGGCAGATATGGAGGACTTTGGTTAAACTTAGGAGGAAGTTGAAAAGTTTGTATATGAGGAACTCGTTTATTTTGATGTCTTTAATAACCTGGAGCTCGTCGAGGATAAGAATGATTCTCTTCTTTTTGGAAATTTTAAGGAAGAAGTCTTCCAAGAATTCGAAAACGTCATCGATAGGCTTATCCTTTAAAAATTCCTTCAAAATATTTGCAGGAATAGGAATGTTGAAGAATCTCAAAACCTTATCGCTCGTCGAAACGATCTCTTCCAATATTCCTCGTAAATCCTTCTCATACCTAATCCTAAACAAAACGCGAACAAAACTCTTATCGTCTATTATATATCGCCTCCTTAAATCTATATAAAAAGCAACATACCCCTTCGGTAACCTG
>JALTZH010000074.1 GCA_027051265.1 archaeon
ACTTCATAGGAAGTGATATAGTATCGATTATATATTTTTATTTTCCACTTAAAATCTTTAGTTATAAACTAAATCGTTTAGTTATGAACTAAAACCTTTAGTTCCGAAATTAATAAATAGGATATACCCACTTAATTAATATTAAAGGTGATGCACAATGAATGGTATGAGCAAAACCGTGGGTGTAATGTTTTTGGGCTTCTTACTGTTAGGATTAATGTTAGGCTTAATAGTTAGCCCAGCCTTAGCAAGTTCCTGCAGTTATGAAAATATCACGAGGAATGCACAAGTTTATGAAATTAAAGGAGCAGTAGCATATTTAAAAGCTATACAGGTCTTTAATTATGAAAGCACAAAAGTATTATTACAAGAACTTCCTAGTATGAAACCACTTCTTTGGGATTCAAAAACAATTCTAGTAAATGTACATGGAAAAACGTACTCGGTTGTAATTGTTCCACTAAAAAGTGAATCAGCTGAGTCCAAAGCAGTTCTTGTACATGTTAAGTATAAAAATATCGATCGTATTTTAGCTGTTGAGGAACTAACTAATGGTTCAAAAATAGTTTATATACTAAAGAATGGACAAGTTACTAAAATCAGTGTTAAACCTCTTGTAAATTGGGAATGTGTAGCTAAATGCATTGCGAGTGAATGTGCTGGATGTTTTATTGAGGGATTACCTCCAGGGCCATGCGATCTTTGCTGCCCACTATGTGTTGGATGTTATTATATTAGACATCCTTATATATGTTTAGCATGCATTGGCTGTGTAGGTGCAGTAGTGGCTCACTGTATCTATAAGTGTAGGTGATATAACATGAAAAAACTTGGTAGCGTTATCCTACAGTTATTTATAATTTTATTTTTTGGTAGTGTTGTTGTTTATGCAATGATTAACTATTCCAGCTTTGCACCATTATTATGGTTTGTCTTTTGGTTTGTTCTGGGGTATGCTATAAATAAAATTGCCTTTAGAGACGTTACAAATGCAAAGAACTATTCTAGAAGAGCATACATGATAGGATATATTTTACTTGGAATTGGTATGGTGTTTTATTTTTTGAAAGGAGGAACACCCAAAAGTGATACATTTCCATTTGTATTGGTTATTTTGTTGATGTATGCTGTTTCTCCAATATCTATAAGATTAGTAGGGCTTGAGAATATAAATTACATTAAGGATTTAAAAGATCTTACAAGATTAATTCTAGCTGCTTTAATTTCTCTTGCTGTGGGATTAGCAGTTCTCCTACTTGTTTTTAACGTCATAGGTTGAAATCTTAACAAACAATATGGAGATGGAAGCAATGAAAAGATTAACGTTTGGTTTATTATTATGTATTATTGTTTCAGGTTGTATTTCTCAGAGTTATTTAATTGAAGACATAATCTTATACTGGAGTTCCATTAAATCCTTTGAGGCACAAGAAATTATCAGAATTAGCAACCAGTCCTTTAAAAGTTATGTGATTTTTGTGAAACCTGATAAAATAATTAGGGTAGATTATGTTAACGGTTCTTTGGCTCAGAAGATTATCTTTGAAAACAATATTCAAAAAATTATTACTTCAAGTGGCACTTTTATCCTTAATGCAACGATGAATGACGTTAATGCTTTAGATCCATTTGTGGCAATACTGAATAATCTTCATAACTTTAACGTTACAAAAAACGGTAATATTTTAATTTTGAAACCTAGAACCCTAGAAATGCCCACTTATGAAGTTGAACTTAACGGAAAACTACCGGCTAAAATTATAATAAAACAAACGGGACAAACAATAACAGTAGAATATAAAAAATTGGAAATAGAAACCTGATATTCTTGTGTTTTTTGTTTTATTTTTTAATAATTAGCCTTTTTAAACCAATAAACCAAGACCATAAAATAAATAACTTTATCCTCAATTCGGATATGTAACTAAGAAACTAAGGGTATAAATATATTAGTACTATCTAAAGCTTTCAGAGTAAAATGATTTTACAGATTCTTAGTACCTTCTACTGTGCAGTGATAATCATGATTCTTCTGTAAAAGATGCAAATGAGAATTCTGGACTGGATTACTCAAGTTGCTGCAAGAACTAATAATTTGCTTCCCGATGAAAAGGAAGCTGCGTTGATAATGCTTAAGGGATTGGTAGTAATTCTTCAAATTTTAAATATTATTCCAACATAAGTGGTGAAGTTTGATTTTGATTTGGGTTTGTCAAAAATTTAAAAAATCATATATTTCTCTGGTAGGGCTTTTTATATCTTATTTGTATAAATATTTAAAAACCGATTTAAAAATACCCGCATAAGATTTGATATGAGGATACATTTCATAGGAGGTGATATAGTATCGATTATATATTTTTATTTTCCACTTAAAATTTTTAGTTATAAACTAAATCGTTTAGCTATGAACTAAAACCTTTAGTTCCAAAATTAATAAATAGGATATACCCACTTAATTAATATTTAAAGGTGAATATAATGAGTAGTGTGAGTAAAACTTTAGCCGTAATATCCTTGGTATTGTTGTTTTTTGTAGATATTTTTGCCCCAGCTCTTGCCGTAAGCGATGAAATAGGAAAGATAGTATTCATAAAGGATAAAATCATTGATAAGCAAGGATATAAATTAACACCATCTATTTATGAATGGATAGATTATTACTATAAAAATCCAGGAGAAAGATTAACTATTATAAATGGGAACAAAATAATAATTAAAGTAAAAAAGTTACAAAATAATGAAACATATATTAAAATAATATACGAAAACTCAAAAAGTAAAAGGATTATCCGAAATATTTTACTGGTAGAAAAAATAAACAATACAGCATATAATGTATATATAAATAATAATAAAAAAAAGTATATATAATTTCAAAGAATAGTAAATTTAATATTGATCCAGAAGTAACTTTTAGTTACTACGTTGGGTATTATGGACGATATGGTGGGTCGTCCTCAGAAACAGCATGTTTTGGATTATTTAGGTGGGAAGCTTCTGGAATAACAGATACAGATATTAATAAGGGTTGGGTATACTGGGATGGTCCATCTATTTACCTATACAGATGTTCTATTCCAATGGCACTTTTAGCCGTAAATGTTAAAGTAAATGACAATAAAGGCTTTGAGTATACGTATAGCGACTTCCATTCAAGTGGTTTTACAGATTATACATATACAAACAAGGATACTTGGGTATATGTATCAGTATCTTGGATATATTTTACAATGATCATCTAACTTCATCATTTTTATAATATTTTTTAATTTTAGGTAAATTAGTTAAATATTAGTTTTAAATTAAGATGATAATGGTTTCAAGAAAAAGGTATGAGAAAAATCCTTCATTGGCAGCATTGTTGAACTTTGTACTTTGGGGATTGGGCTATATTTATGTCTGGAGATTTGGACATATAAAATCCATCTCAGGATTAATTCTTATAATTCTACAAATAGCTCTCTGGAAAATCTCCACCGTTAAATTTGAGAATCCAATTTTTGTAATCCCAAGCCTCTTCTTCGCATACGATGCTTACAAAGATGCTAAAAAATTTCAGACAAAATCTTTATAAAAGTCATAAGTAGTATATAAGAAAAAGGTTATCTATCAATGAATGGATTTGCAGAATTTAAGGATAAAGATATATAAAATGCTAAGTATTATTGCAAAAATATAGATTAATTTAAATTTATAAGGAAAACCTTGATAGTGATAAGCTAAAATAGGAAATATATTAAGAATAATAAAAAATAATGTGACTAAAAATGATAATATCTTATAATAACCTCAATTTTTGATTTTAATGCTTAAAAAAAAGAAACATTAACGCCAAAATACTTATAGTGAACGACCAGTAGTTAATAGCGGTATCGTAAAATCCCAAAATATAAAATGGACTAAATGGGAGATAAAGTAACAATAGAAACGTGCTATACATAAATAATAATATGAGAAAATTTCTCATAATCTTTTCTAAATTAAAAAAATATAGAAAAAGGTTTTATTCCAATACCTTTCCAAATTTTTCTAACTCATAAAAGACATCATCACCGCAGAGGATTTTTGCATTCGGATAGATACTTCTGAATTCAACTGGTCCTATGTTTACATCAAATACTCTCGGATCGGTAACAATTCTCTGTAACTCAGCTTTACTTCCGAAAATCTTTGCAGCAATATAACCATCTATCAATCTAAATTCTGAAATATTGTTCAATTCTTTCATTTATACATTAGCATGATAAATACTGTAATAAAATAATTTAAAACTATAACCAATGTATGTGAGAACAACAAATTTATAAAATACCCTGTGGTGCCAAAGATTACCCAGCAAATTAATACTCCAAGATAT
>JALTZH010000075.1 GCA_027051265.1 archaeon
ACTAAATATTTTTGTTGTATTGTATTATAATAATTTATTAATCATGCTCTTATAATATATAATTATTATAATAAAGAATAAATATTGAAAAGAAAAAATAATATTAAAAATTGATATATAATAATTATTAAGTTAATAGCATTATATAAACAATAATTAACTTATGATATATTAGTTATATTTATGTTATTTAATGATATATTGTTATATTATTTTATATTAATATAAAATATTAAAGGTGATAATAATGGAGCTTGAAAAAATAGTTGGTGAACTTAAAGATAAAATTGTAAGCACATGGGGTGTTGAATTGGATAATGAAAGTTTAAAAACGTTGGTTGAAAAAACGATCGAAGCATTAAAAGATAAACAACCAAAACAAGTCGTACTTAAAGAATTTAACTTTAGTGTTCGATTCGGTAAAACATATCAAGCTGTGACATTTACCATAATACCGAGAGGATATGTAACATCCAGATCTACTAAACCAAAAACAGATACTAGTATTAGATTACAGTTAGGTTTTGGAAATAGTATTGCAATTGAATCATTAATCGATCTCATACAACAAGTTGAAGGTACAGAAACAAAACTGTTAAAACTGTTAAGAGCAATAAACTATGTGGTTAATAGAATAGACTTAGAATATGGAGTATAATTCTTCCATTGAATTATTCTACCTTTACAAAACATCGCTAGGAAGCCCGCTTTTTAGTATGGAGATGAATTAGAACAGTAGCATATAAAAGATTTATATAATGAAATTTATGTAATTGTTGATATACAAAAAAGTGTAAAATGTAAATGTTGTGTAGAGGTTCATAGAAACATTGTCAGTATTCTAACTATAACCCTTGTCTCAATGAAATTCTCCAAGCCGAATCGGTAACGATGTAAACTTAAAGGATGAAGAAGGAGCGCTTAGCGGGGTGCTGACCACCCTGTGCTTCTAAAGATTGAGAGACTTTTGGAAGCACAAACCTTCCTGTAAGGAATCTTCGCTACTTAGCACAGGTAGGAAGTCAGAAGTTTATCATTTTCGTTGTAACAATTAAACGTTGATCCAAAAATTGATCTTATTTTTAAAACAGTTTCGTTAAGATTATAGAAACGGGGGTTAAGATTATACCTATGAAGGTTCCCAACATAAACCTCAAAGGCATGTCAAGTCTCTTCTCAAATTCTCTTATTTCATTTCTTAAACTTTCAACCTTAACATCAACGTAATCCTTCAATCTATTTTCTATATCCTTAATTTCTTTTCTCAATCTATTCTCGACTTCCCTAATCTCGTTTCTAAGTTTGCTCTCCGTATCTTTTATCTCTTTTTTAAGCTCTCTTATGCCATCTTTGGTAGCGACTTCTTTCAGAACAGCTTTAACGATTAATTTCCTTGATCTCAAGGCGATTTCAGTTGCTAATATCTCTGCAATTTTTGCTCTCGCCTCCTCGTCTCTTTCAAGGATCTCTGCGAACTTATTTAAATTTATCACTAATAATCAAAGGAAGAAATTTAACCTCGAAAAAAAATTTCGGATCCGTTGCCTTTCTTTTTCATTTTCTCTAAAATCTTATAACTTCTTTTGAAACTTCGAGATGATATTTTAGAGTCGAAGTTAATGATACCTAAAAGTCTGATGAAAATACCTCAAATTTTCATAAATTTCCACCAGTCCTGAACTCTCAAGCACCTTCTACCGTGTGGTGATTAAACTCATGATCTCTTGATGAAAGGTGCAATATGGATTCTAGGTGGTGTTGCCTAAATTGGTGCAAAGACCGATGATTTGCTCCCCAATGAAAGATTCAATATCAAAGAAACCTTTATCTTTAGTAACAAGTTCTTCGTTTCTGTTTATACAGATTGTTGCAATTAAAATATCGGATTTTGCATTTCATTTTTTTAAGCTTTACTTGGAGTTTTAAAACTAAGTTTATATTAAGCCCTATGAGAAAATAAATCTTACCGTAAAATTTTGGACAACAGCTGGAAGTTATACTAAATTATACAAGGTATCTCTTTCTTTCGGTATTCTACCTATTTGAGAGATTAAAAGCCTAATTTCCTGCTCTGATGGAAATTCATAAACTGCTCCAGCTTCTCTTGAGATATTTTCCTCGATTAATAATCCTCCAAGATCATTAGCACCGAAGTTAAGCATGAGTTGTGCCATCTTTCTACCTAATTTAACCCATGATGCTTGAATATTTCTAAAATTATCCAAAAATATTCTTGATACGGAATATAATTTTATATCATAAATACTACTTGAACCTGGCTGAGATTTAAATTTCCTATATAATTCGGTTTTCTTATGAACAAAAGCTAGGGGAATAAACTCGGTAAAGCCTTTTGTTTCATCTTGAATTTTTCTCAATATAGAAAGATGCCTAATCACATGTTCATATGATTCAACATGTCCATAAAGTATCGTTGCTGTGGTTTTTATTCCTAGTTTATGAGCGGTTTTTATAATTTCTATCCACGTTTTCGTATCTATTTTTTCTGGACAAATTCTTTTTCTTATTTCATCGTCCAATATTTCAGCAGCAGTTCCAGGCATTGAGTCTAAACCTATTTCCTTTAAATATTTTAAAGTTTCATATATTTTAAAACCGGAAATTTTACTCAAATGATAAATTTCCATTGGAGAGAATGCATGTATGTGAATATTATATCTCTTCTTTATTTCTTTTAACATTTTTTCATAATAATCGAATTCAAGTTTTCGATTTATTCCACCTTGTATACATATTTCTTTTGCACCACATTTCACAGCTTCTTCAACTTTCTTCAGGATTTCCTCTATGGATAAAACGTATGCATCAACATCTTTTTCTTCTCTTCTAAATGCACAAAATTTACATCTATTAATACATATATTTGTATAATTTATATTTCTATTTTTAACATATGTTACAACATTTCCAACCTTTTTCTCTCTTATTTTATCTGCTACGATTCCGATCTTTAGAACATCATAAAAACTCTCTACCTTTAATAATTGCAACGCTTCATCCTCCGTTATTCTTTTACCTTCGTATGCTTTAAGTAAAATTTCCTCTAAATTCATAAAAATTAAATTAAAAGATTTTTCAAAGTATTTTGAACCTTATTTATATCGTTAAGTACATTCTTTAATATATTATAAAGTTTATCAATATCTCTCTTTTCATCAAAAGTTTTAACCTTAACCTCCAATTCCTTTATCTCAGAAAATATCAAAATTTGCTCTATTTTTCTCTTTTTGTTCAAAACTTCACCATATCTAACATTTTTTATATCGTATATCTTTTCAAGAAATAGTTTTGTTAAAATGGATGGGCTGAAATCTTTTATGTATCTTTTATCATATTTGGATATAATGGTTAAGCTCTTTGCAATGTTTAAATCCATATTGTATGAGAATTTTAATCCTCTAAGTAATTCCATGAAATCGTTAGTTGTGTAAATTTCTTTGCCAAAAGGTTTAAATTTTAACTTTTTATAATTGTAACCGATTATTGTTATATCCTTTAAAGAATTTATTATATCATATAAATTTATTTTTATACATTCATCCCTTTCAGAAATTTCAAACAATGCGTTTAACATCTCAAATATCTTTAAGTTTATTTCATCAAGAGAAAATAGTAGATTCTCTTTTTTAAAGGTATCGTTATTAAAGAGAAACGTTGCATCGAAAACGTCTAAAAATTTGCTGAATGTTTTGTTGAAATTTATTTTTACACCGGGATCATCTTCTTCACTAGGTGTTATCAGAAACGCATACGTTTTCATATCATACTCCTCTTTTATTTTCTCACCCAAATAATAACCAGAAGCACCAGTACCTCCAAAAGAACAGATTAAAAAACAAAAATCGTACTCCCTTCTAATTTTATCGAATATTTTTTGTAAAGAATAGTTTAAAGCTTTTAAAGAATAATTGTAATTTCTTAACGTTCCTTTACCACCAGTTATTTCTTTTCCTATTAATATCTTGTTTCTAGATTTTCGTATCTTTAAATTTTCGGCATCCGTATCTATTAATATAGGGTTATACTTCCTAAAATGTTCTGCAACTCTACATCCTGCTTTACCAAGACCTATTATAAGTGGTTTCATAATCTCTCTCTCTTCTTTTTAACTATCAATGCTATTATCGTTATCAGTAACACAACTATTGGTATGAGATATTCATATCTAAATCCTGTTAGTTTCTTAGCCTCCTCTATATATTTGTCAGCTTCTATTATCAACAATCTTGTTTTTTCATAGTTCTCTTCGTTGAAACTTTTAATTATTTCCTCGTACCTTCTTCTTAGTATGTCTATATAT
>JALTZH010000076.1 GCA_027051265.1 archaeon
AAAAAGGATTAAACCTGAAGAGATTAAAGAGTATAAAGAAGATTTAAATCTAAATGAAAATGAGCTTGAGACGATTAAAAATTATTTCAAAAAGGAAAACAGAGAGGCTACGGATGTTGAATTATATACATTTTCACAACTTTGGAGTGAGCATTGCTATCATAAAACGTTTAAAGGTTCATATAAGGTTGAGGATCGATTCATAAAAAACTTGATCAAAGATACAATATTTAGGGTTGCTGATGAATTGAAATATGATTGGTTGTATTGTATCTTCGAGGATAATGCAGGTATAATAGATTTCGATGGAAACTATGCAATAGCTATTAAGGTTGAAACACATAATCATCCTTCAGCAATAGAACCATTTGGAGGTGCAGCTACAGGAATAGGAGGAGTTATTAGAGATATTCTTGGAGTTTTTGCTGAACCAATTGCATGTCTAAACGTTTTATGTTTTGGAAATTTGGATTATCCTTATGAAAAATTACCTAAAGGAATGAAACATCCAAGATTCATTTTCACATATGTTACGGAAGGTATTGCCTATTATGGGAACAATTTTGGAATACCAAACGTTTGTGGTGCTATTTTATTTGATGAAGGATATGTTGGAAATCCTGTTGTTTATTGTGGATGTGTTGGAATTTTAAATAAGAAAAAATATAAGAGAAATGTTAAGGAAGGTGATTTGATATTAGTTATAGGTGGAAGAACCGGTAGAGATGGTATAAAAGGGGCAAGTTTTGCATCACAAATTTTAACGGAAGAATCCGAGGAAAAATATTATACAGCTGTTCAGATAGGAGATCCGATTGAAGAAGAAAAGATAAAGAGAGCTGTTTTAAAAATAGCAGAGGAAGAATTAGCATCTGGAATAACAGATTTAGGTGGAGGTGGATTATGTGTTGCAGTTTGTGAACAGGCTTATAGATATAAACTTGGAGCAGAGGTACATTTGGATAAGCTTAAAACAAAGGTTGAAAACATGCTTCCGTGGGAATTATGGATAAGTGAATCTCAAGAAAGAATGCTATTAGCAGTTCCTGAAAAAAATTTAGATAGGGTTTTAAAGATATTGGAAGATGAAGATGTCGAAGCATCAATAGTTGGAAAATTTATAAAAGAAAAAAAGATAAAGGTATATTACAAGGATGAAATCGTTGCAAATTTGGATTTGGAATTCTTATTTAAAGGTATTCCTAAAATTTATAAGGAAGTTAAAGGATATGAGAAAAAGTTTTACGAACCAGAGTTTAATGATAAAGAAGATTATAACAACGATTTATTGGATGTAATTTCTCATCCAAATGTTTGTAGTAGAGAATATATTATAAGGAACTATGATCATGAGGTTAAAGCGCAAACTGTTATAAAACCTTTAGGTTATAATTCCGTTCCAAATGATGCTTCGATACTAAAACCTCTTAAAAATTCTTACAAAGGAATCGTTTTATCCGTTGGAATAAACTTATATGGCAAGATTTCAACGTATTGGTCTGCAGCATCTGCAATAGATGAAGCTATAAGAAACAATTTAGCAGTAGGAGGTAGGAGAATTGCTTTGCTTGATAATTTCACATGGGGTTCTCCTGAGAAAGAAGAAAACCTCTACGACTTAATTAAAGCATGTGAAGCATGTTATGAATTTGCAAAAATATATCAAACACCCTTTATATCAGGAAAGGATAGTTTATACAACGAATCTCCATTGGGAAGTGTTAATCCCACATTGCTTATAACAGCTGTTGGAATAATACCCGATATAAGAAAAGCTGTAACAGCAGATTTTAAAAGACCAGGTTCTTCTATATATATTCTTGGATATACAAGAAAAGAATTAGGTGGAAGTATTTATTATAAGATAAAAGGATTCGTTGGAAGTTCTGTTCCAAAAGTTTATCCAGAGATATCGTTACCAATATATAAAAGACTTCCAAAAGCAATAGATGAAGGAATCATTTTAGCATGTCATGATATAAGTGATGGTGGTTTAGCATCATGCTTGGCTGAAATGGTGTTAAGTGATATAGGATGCGAAATTTATTTAGAAAATATTCCAAAAGAGAAAAATATGAAAGTCTACCAAATACTTTTTTCGGAATCAAATTCAAGATTTATAGTTGAAGTAAAGGATGAAAAAAGATTTGAAGAGATTTTTAACGGCTGTATATATGCAAAAATAGGTAAAACTATTAAAGATAAAACGTTGAAGATTAATTATAAAGAAAGAGAGGTTATTGATTTATCTATCGATGAGATTAGAAAACGATATTTTCCTGTATGGTAAAAATTTGAATTTATTTCTTCTATTAAATAAGACTTAATTGTTTAAACTTTTTCTAAAGCTGTTAAATCTTCTGGTTTTATATTTAACATTTCTCTTATTCAATTGATATCTCCTTTTTGACATCTTTACTACACTAAAGTGCGAAGATTTTTTGCGAAAAGGTTTATGCTTCCAATCAACCCTTAAAAGCACAGGGTAAACCAGCACCTGGTTAAACCCTCCTCTCTCAACTTCTCTAAACTTACATCATCACTGATTTAGCTTAGAGAGCTTTATTATGACGAGGATATATTTAGAGCAATTACGACGTTTCTATGAGCTTTTATACTACGTTAAGATATTTAACGAGAAGGTTAGTGAAGTCCTATTACCTGTACTATAATCTTTCTTTTTCTGTTACTTGTATCAAAATTTATGAGAACAACTTGCTGCCATGTTCCAAGGGGAATATCACCATTTATTACAGGTAGGGTTAAGAACGTTCCAATTAAACTCGATCGCAAATGACTTGAACCATTATCGTCACCCCATGTTCTATGATGAAGATAATCGAAATTTTTTGGTGCAATTTTTTCCATCATGTTTATAAAATCTTGCAGAAGATTTGGATCGTATTCTATGGTAGTGATTCCTGATGTTGATCCTACGGAAAAGATGTTTACAATTCCATTTTTTATTCCCGATTCTTTTACAACCTTTTTTATATCGTTTGTTATATTTTTTATTTCATCTTCCTTAAGATAGTATTCGAGAGTTTTTGTGAATATCTTCATAATAATAATTTTTTATGTATAGAACTGAGGTTCTTAAAGTTATATCACCATCAAAAGAGGAAAAGGAAGAGTTAATGAATATAGCGAATGAGATTATAAAAAAAATAAAGTCGAAAACTCAATTTGAAGTAAGATTTTTAGGATCATCAGCTAGAGATACGTGGTTAAGACATGAGAAGGATCTCGATATCTTTATACTATTTCCCAAAGGATATACAAAGAAAGAAATGGAAGAACACGTTGAAAAAATTGCATCAGAGATTCTTGAATCTTTTGAAAAGAAATATGCTGAGCATCCTTATATAAGAGGAAAGTACAAGGGATATGATGTGGAATTGGTTCCTTGTTATAAAATCTCTGATCCAAAAGAGAGAGCAAGTTCTGTTGATAGAACACCTTTTCATCATGAATTTGTCTCAAAATATATAAGAGGAAAGGAGGATGAGGTAAGACTTCTTAAACAATTTCTAAAAAACTTTAATCTCTATGGTGCAGAAGAGAAGATTAGAGGATTCTCAGGATATCTTTGTGAACTGTTGATAATAAAATATGGTAGCTTTGAAAATTTGTTAAGGAATGCAACTAAATGGAAATACGGAGAAATATTGTCCTTCTTTTATATTGATAGAGATAAGGTTAAAAAAAAGTTTGAAAATAATCCTCTTATATTTATTGATCCTGTAGATGAAAATAGAAACGTTGCTGCTGCGTTATCTACTGAAAACTTCTATAAGTTTATATTTTATGCGAAAAGATTTTTTAAAGAAAAGGATAAGATGAAATTCTTTTTCAGCAAATATATTTATCCAAGTGAGGATGAGTGTCTTAAGAGAATAAGAGGTAGAGAAACTTATCTAATTGGAATTGTTATAAAAAAACCTGATATTGTTGAAGAAATCATATATAGTCAATCTAGAAAGTTCCTTAAGATTCTTAGAAGAATTATCGAATCTTATGATTTTAAGATAATTGTTTCTGAATTTTTTGTATTTGATAACGAGGTTTTATTTCTTTTTGAAATGGAATCTGGCTCTTTGCCTCGTGTAAAATTACATAAAGGACCAAAGGTAAACAGTAAGGAAGAGGAGCGTTTTCTCAAAAAGTATGAGAAGAATGTATTTGGAACACCTTTTATCATGGAAGATCGTTGGTACGTATTTGCTGTTAGAAAATATTATAATATAAGAGATTTACTCATAGAAATTTTATCCAAAAAAAATTTAAAAACTATTGGTGTACCATCATATATTG
>JALTZH010000077.1 GCA_027051265.1 archaeon
CCAACACATACTATGTTCTTGTTTCTACATAAATTTATTACATCCTCAACATTTCTATATAAAGTTCCAATGGGTTTCTTTAATATGTTTTTAATGTTCTCCGGAAATTTAAAGATTATCTCAGACATATGATATCTCTTTTTTTATTAACATGTATGTAAATATTTCCTTTAAATTCTGAAACAAATCCTTTAGCTATTACTCTACTACAATTCCTGAACTCTTTGTATCTGTGAACAACATAAACATAACCAGAACCATCAGAGATTTTTAACAGATAACTATTACCACTACTACTAATTCTTGACTCTACTACATCTCCACTAACAGTTATATATTCACCCAAAAATTTTTCTATATCACTTAACTTTATCTCTTCCTTATTTATATAATAATACCAGAGTAAAACAATTCCAATATTCAATATTATAAAAGAAAAAATTATAAAATTAGGTACACGATCCTTCAACATCCTGATAGAAAGCTTCATCTCTTATGTAAGAATTCTCTCCCTTAAAATTTCTAAGTGTCTCTATTCTAAATAGATATGATTTATACCAATAGTCTTCCGGTCGTTTTTTATATGGTATAAGATCCCAGGCTCTTGTCTCTTCTACAAATCCCCAATTCACATATTCACTGAAATCTTTAAGTATGTCTGTTATTACTACGTTCGAGTTAAGCAGGAATTTTTGAAATTCTAACCATTTATTTAAGGAAGATTCTATTCTTGTTAATCCAAAATATCCGGCACATCGTTCGCTTTTCAACGTTACTAAACCTTTAGATACGAATGCTTTAAATCCTGGTAATGTTTCGGGTGGATCGGTTATAAATGTATCAAACCTTGATACATATTCTTCTGGAAGTGGTTTTCTTAAATCAAATACAATGGTTTCAATATCCAAATCGTAATCGTTTGATATATTTTTGATAAAATTTATTAATCTTTCATCAATATCTAGAACAACAACTCTTTTTGGATATCTAGTCAACGCTAACGCTATTGATACAAGATCATCATCTCCTAAAACTATTATATCCTTGTTTTTTACATCTCCTTTACTCGTTGCAAACATTACTCTTGCTATAGTTGATATTGGTGTAATATATCCCTGATCATATTCTCTTATAGGTTCTGGTCTATTTTTCTGAATTTCTAAGAACTCTTCATATAAGTTTTTAAATCTGTTAAAATCTAAACCTTTACCACCACAACATCGACACCTAAAATCTTCCAATTTTTCGAGTTTTAATTCTCTTATTAATTGCCTGCCTTTCTCTGTTAGAAAGATGCCATTATCAATCTTAACATAGTTCTTTTCCTTTAAAACTTTTATAGCTTCAGTTACCAAAGGTAATGGTTCTTCAGATAAGCTGACGATTTTCCATACATCACTAGTACTTAAAATTGCTTCGAGAATTTTATCTATACTTTTTTCATATGTAGGTATCCCAGATCGTTTTTCTACAGTATTAGCAATTTCTTTAAGAACATCCATATATTATTTGAAGAAAAAATACTGCAAAAAATATAATTATGAAGGACAACGTTGTTCGCATCTTTAAAGCATTATCCTCAAGAACAAGGATAAGAATTTTAAGAATGTTGTTTAAGAAATCTTATAGTATTACTGAATTGTCCAAGTTGCTTAAAAAATCAAAGGTTACGATTTCGAAACATGTAAAAATAATGGAAGATGCAGGTATTGTTAGAAGGAAAATATTGGGAAAAAAACATGTTTTAGAAATAAATAGGGATAAATTATATGAAATATTTAGTATATTTAATAATAAATATAATGTTAAAGCAAAACATGGTGAAACAGTCTACGATGTTTTAAAAAGGATTTCTAGAGAAATAAAAGTACGGAAGAGAAATGATTCCATATTTGTTTACTCGATAGATAACGATGAAGGAAACTTCATCTATGAAATAGATAACAATCTTCCCATGTTACCCATGAATAAATTTGTGATCAAGAAAGATGTTAAAATTGTTATAAAAAAATTGGTTCCAATTAAACTTAAAGAAATAAATGTAAAGGTTTAAATATATTATTATTTATATGAGAATTGCGTTTAATAATTTAAGAATATTGTACGGTGAAGATTTAGAACTAGTAAGGGGAAATATTGTAATAGAAGATGGAAAAATCGTAGAAATATCAAACAAAGTCTATAAGGAATCAATTGATATGAAAAATGGAATTGCAATGCCTAGTTTTACAAACAGTCATGTACATATAGTTGATTCCGTATGTAAAGATATCGATCTTTATAAACCAATAGATATGATTGTTGGAAAAGGAGGCGTTAAGTTTAAGTGCTTAGAAAATAAACTTCGTGAAGAAAAGGAAAAAGCTGTAAAAGATGCAATGGAGGAAATGCTAAAAAATGCAACGCTCTTTTTCTGTGACTTTAGAGAAGAAGAAAAATCTGGAATAGAATTCTTAGCAAATATTTTAAAGAGCTATAAATTAATCGAATACAAAATATTAGGTAGAAGTAAAGATTCAAAGGAAATCGATTCCATTCTTGAAATATCGGATGGAATAGGAATACCAGACATGGAGTATATGAATATTAATGATCTAAAACGTATAAGAGTAAAATGTAAAAAGAAAAATAAACTCTTCGCAATCCATTGCTCAGAAACTAAAAGAGAAGTTAAAAATTGTTTGAAATTAAAGCCTGATTTTGTTGTTCATTTAACGAATATCGATGATTACGATTTATATCTCATTAAAAAATATAAAATACCTGTAGTTATATGTCCTAGAGCAAATTCTAGTTTGGCAGTTGGTGTACCGAGAGTAAAAGAATTACTTGAAGCAACATTAGTTGGAATAGGGACAGATAACGTTATGATAAACAATCTAAACATGTTTAGAGAGATTGAATACACGTTTAAAATCACTAGAGCTATTTATAGGGATTATAAGTTTAATGCTAAAACTATCTTAAAGGTTGCAACAATAAACGGTAGAAAGATACTGAAAGCAAAAACTAATGAAATAGTAGAAGGTAACGTTGCGGACTTTGTAATATTCAGAAATAAACCTTTCCTTCATGATGAATATTTAGCAATAGTTCATAGATATTCCTCCGAGGATATAAAGGTTGTAGTTAAAGAAAACGAGGTAATGTTTAGATGATTTCAAAAAAGAAGGCTGTTGAGATATTAAGCTCAGGAATTGAATTCTTTGAGATAGTTAAAGATTATGAAATAGAGAGACCAAAATATATAACGTATTCCAAAAATGTATTTATTCCAGTTACTAACGCTTGTAAAAACAGATGCAAGTATTGTTTTTTTAGAAGTGACAATCCATACTTACTTGATGAAAGATATGTATTAAATTTATATAGAATGGCAAGGAAATTTGACTGTAAAGAAGTCCTGTTTACATTTGGAGAAAAAGGAGATGAGGCTAATGAAAAAATAAGGAAAAAGTTGAAAGAAATGGGTTTCAACAATATATTGGAATACGTTTATAACCTCGCAGAGAAAGCATTGAAAAACGAGTTGTTACCTCATATTAATGCTGGTGTTATAAGTTATGATGAGATGGAATATCTAAGAGAAGTTTCAGCTAGTATGGGGCTTATGCTTGAAATTGCTTCAAAAAGGTTATGCGAGAAAGGGATGGTTCATGAAGAAAGTATAACAAAGCATCCCAAATATAGAGTGAAAGTTTTAGTTAACGCTGGTAAGTTAAAGATTCCTTTCACAACAGGATTACTTATTGGTATAGGAGAAACAAACGAAGAAATCGTTAATACGTTGTTCTTGATTAAATCCATTCATAAAAAGTATAAAAACATCCAAGAAGTTATAATTCAGAATTTTAAACCAAAAAAAGGTACGCTAATGGAAAATTATCCGGAACCAAGTCTTTTCAAAATGTTAAAGGTTACGTTTGTTGCCAGATTAATTTTAAACGATATTCCAATACAAATACCACCTAATTTAAATCCTGCTTGGGAGTTGTTTATAAATTTTGGAGCAAATGATTTAGGAGGGATTTCTCCTATAACTATAGATTACATAAATCCTGAAGCATCGTGGCCAAGGTTTGAAGATATAAGAAGAAAAGTATCTGAATTGGGATTAATTCTAAGAGAAAGACTTCCTATTTATCCAGAATTTATAAAAAAGGGGTGGTATTCTACTCTCGTTGGTAATGTTTTAAAGAAATACATAAATGAAGATTTTTAAGATTTTAAATTGAACTGTAAGAGTTTTTT
>JALTZH010000078.1 GCA_027051265.1 archaeon
GCAAATATATTCTCAAATCGACGCTGCTTTACAGGAAAAACCTGAAGAAAAGATCCTCGCATTTCTATGTAACTGGTGTAGCTATGCCGGTGCTGATACAGCTGGTGTTTCTAGATTACAATATCCTACAAATGTAAGAGTTATAAGAGTTATGTGCACAGGTAGGGTATCGCATAAATTTGTACAATACGCATTTCAAAAGGGTGCTGGCATGGTTCTAGTAGCAGGATGTCATATTGGAGATTGTCATTATATATCTGGAAACGTTCATATGAAGAAAAGAGAACCCAAAATCAGAAGGTGGATGGAACAGAATGGTATTGATAAAGAGAGATTTAGACTAGAATGGATCTCTGCTGCTGAAGGTGTAAAATTCCAAAGAGTTATTAGTGAAATGGCGAAAAAACTTGAAGAACTTAAAAAGAAAGGAAAGATTGCTATAAGTTTTTCTCTTACTAAAAAATAGTTTTACTTTATTTGAATATAAATCAGTTTAACTGTCGCTCATCATTACTCAGCTCTTCCTATCTTCATCATCCATTTATATTTTTATAATTTTACCTAAATATAAGAAGATAAATAGAGCAACTATTAGTAATATTATTGCCAATATTATGACGAATTTTACACTTTCAACATCTGTACCAAATATTATAGGTATAGGCCCTATTAAAACGACGCCTCCACCTTTAACTTCTGTCTTCTTTTCTTTTGTAGCCTTAAATATCTCATATATAAAATATATAAAAAGCAATACAAATCCAATGATTATAAAAATTATACCAAAAAGTAAGAGGTTTTCTTTCATTTTCCTTTTCTATCGTTTGATCTTATACTTGGTCGTATCTTCTCTGCTCCTATACCCTTATTTCTTAAACCTCTGGATTTTTTGCCTGCGGATGTTAGGCCTCTAAATACTCTTCTTTTATGTTTTCTGCTACATATCCATGATAAATCTTTATCGTTTTTAATTGCTGGATGATGTGGATCAACGAGTATAACCTCATAATATTCGTATTGTCCATCTTCACCAACCCAGTATGAATTTAACACCTCCATGTTTGGATACTTTCTTGCAGCTTTTTCTTCTGCAATCCATCTTAAACTCTTTTTACACGTTAAGCTATGAACACGCATTCTTTTAGGTTTTCTTCCTTTTCTTGGTCTTGTAACATGCATTGCTCCTTTTCCAACACGAACACGAACAACAATAATTCCGGGTTTTGCTTTATAACCCAAAGCTCTTGCTCGATCTAATCTTGTAGGTTTTGGTATTCTTTTAACAACTGGATCCTCTCTCCATTGTTCAATTCTTTTTTTTAACAAATCACCTAAGTAATCATATGGTCTTTTCCAAAGTGCTGAAATATACTTGTACATTCCCATTTGTTAACACCTTAAATAATAATTAAATTTTAAACATTATCAATTTAATATTTCTTATGGCTAAAAAACCAGCAAGGATGTTTACACGTCAAAGAAGAATGATTTACACCAGAAAGGAATATATAAAGATAATACCACAACCAAAAATAATGATATTTGAAATGGGAGATTTAAAAAACAAAGATAAATACGATACAATAATATCCTTATACGCTATGGAAGAAGGGAGAGTTACCTCAAATGCATTAGAAGCTGCAAGAGTAATGGCTAACAAATATCTGCAGGAAAACGTTATAGGTGGTTACTTCTTTAAGGTATATCCCTACCCACATGTTATATTGAGAGAACATAAGATGGCAACAGGTGCTGGAGCTGATCGAATAAGTAGAGGTATGAGCTTAGCTTTTGGTAAACCTATAGGATGTGCAGCTTATATAAGTAGGGGTCAAAAAATTATGGAAGTTAGAGTTAACAAAGAGTACTTAAACGTTGCAAAGGAGGCTTTAAGAAGAGCAGCACGCAAGTTACCTATTCCTACAACAATACAGATAGAAAAAACACCAAGTTAGTAAAGATATCTTATCCGAATATTTTTTTCTTAAAGAATTATATTTTAAATTTTTTATTATTATATTTAGGAATAAAATTTTTGGGGGCGTGGTGTAGCCAGGTTATCATGGCGGGCTCCAGACTCGCCGACCTGGGTTCGAATCCCAGCGCCCCCATATTTAACTTCTTAAAATTCTTGATCCTTGATTATTAACTCTTGTTACTATAACATTTCCAAACGCTTCAAACGCTTCTTTAACATCGTTTAAATTTTCTTCATAACATAAGGCGAAGAATGCAGGGCCTTTGCCACATAAACCTGAGGATTTTGCACCATGTTTTAGTGCAAGGTAAATAGGTTCGGTTGTATAATTTAGTAACGAACAATATATTAGACTGTTTAAGACTATAGCTTTGTATATATCTTTGAAAGCAATATCAAAAGCTAGATCGACGTATTCCTTAAAAAATGAGAGTTTTACCTTATCAACACTTTTTGTATAAACCTTTTCCTCAGGAATTGTTATTATAACGAAAAGATTATCATCCATTAGAAATCTCTTTAGAATTTTTCTTCTCATATTATCTGTCAATACACCTCCTCCAAGTAAAGAAGCTGCGGCATCATCATACGCACCGGTTATTGATACGGAGGTTTGTATTGATGTTTCAACGTTTAAGTTAAGTATCTCTTCATAGCATATCGTTTTGTTAAGTGCTGCCAACGTTGCAAGAATAACAGCATTAGCAGCAGCACTACTTGATGCCAATCCTTTTGCAATCGGAATTTCACTCCTTGTATATACGAGTGCACCATAATTTTTTTCCGAATATCTTTTCAAAACGTTTTTGACACACGTCTTAACAAGTGTTACATCCTCGTTAGGATTATCTTGGATTATAACATTTATCTCATCGGAATCCTCAATCAATTTAACTCTAGCATATAACTTCAAATCTATAGCAAAGGCACCACCTTTAAAATTAGCTATTGCATTAACTATCGTTCCTTTAGCTAACGCATATGCTTCCGCTTCTTTTTTAGATATAGTAATCCCTCCTTTTATTCAAAACATTTTTCATAAGAAAAAATTTTTGTTTATCATCTTCATTACTTTATTTTAGGTATTAAATAATTATGAAAATTGAACTAAATCCGGAAATTATAAAGGAGAAAAGTTTTAAAATAGCATCTAAATATGTTAGAGGAAATTCGAAGGAAGATTACGTTAAAAAATACGTCATTATTGCAACTGGAAATCCAAAAGCTTCAAAACTATTGGTCTTTAAGAATAATCCTATAGATGTATTCATCAACGCTATAGAGAACGATGTTAAAATAGTTTGTGATGTCAAAATGCTTGAGGTTTCTATTAAGTATAAAAACGTTGAACACGTAGTAGAAAATCATACCAATGATAAATATTCCAAAGCATATCTTTCGTTCAAAAAAAATGCCGATTTACTTGATAAAAAAATAATCGCTATAGGTAATTCTCCAACAGCTGCTTATGCTGTTTATGAATTATTAAGAGAAAATGTTATAGAACCATATCTTGTCATAGCAACACCGGTTGGATTTGTTAATGCTGCGATATCAAAAGCGTTGATAAGATCGATCGATATTCCTAGCATAACAACACGTGGAAGCTTTGGTGGCTCGTCGGTAGCTGTTGCAATAATAAATGCAATTCTTGATATATATGTTCAAAACAAAAGAAGAAGTTAGAAGATATATATGGAAAAAACTGGTTGAAGAAAATCTTGCATTACCTCCCTTTCCTTTAGAAGGTAGGATTCCAAACTTTATAGGAAGTGAGAAAGCAGCTCTCAAAGTCTCTAAATTGGATGTTTTTAAAAAAGCTCGTTTTATATTAGTCAACCCAGATTCACCACAAAAACCTGTTAGAGAATTAGTTTTAAAACATGGAAAAACTCTAATTATACCAACACCTAAGCTCAAGCATGGTTTTAGAATAATTGATTCAAAAGATGTTTTAGGTAAAGAAAGTTATGCTGTAACAATAAAAGGTATATTTAGGTATGGAAAACCTATAAAAGATCTGGGATGTGTTGATTTGATAATAATGGGTTCAGTTGCAGTTGATATATATGGGAATAGAATTGGGAAAGGAGGAGGTTATGGAGATAAAGAAATTTCTATGATAAGAAGAAAGAACAGTAAAGTAACAGTTGTAACGACGGTTCACGATATACAAGTTTTTACTCATAAATTACCATGTGAGAGTCATGATCAAAGGATTGATATAATAGTTACTCCTACACGAATAATTTATAC
>JALTZH010000079.1 GCA_027051265.1 archaeon
TTTATTAAGGATCGCTGAAACTCGGATTAAAAATTTTTACATAAAATATCTTGTTTTTAAGGATTTAATGAATAAGAATTTTATTGTTAAAACCGGATATAAATTCGGATTTGATTTCAGAGTATATGACAGAAAGGAAACGCATTCCAAATATTTGGTTAAAGTTTTTTATGAAGAAGAATCTATAAATTTGAACGAAATATCTTCAATGATTAGACTTGCAACTTTTTCGAGAAAAGAAACAATAATAGCTGTTGTTGATAAAGATTTTTCAATAAACTACTATACGATTTTGAGAGGAATGAAGTAATATGTTTGCAATAATTATGTTTATCTTTAATTTTATGCCTATAAGTAAAGATCTTCTTGAAATACTGGCATGTCCGATGTGTAAAGGTGATTTGGAGTATAAATTAAAAGAAGATTTTTATTACTGTAAGTCATGTGACATAAGATACTACAAGATTAAAAAACTTGAAAAATGTCCGAAGTGTAATAGTGAGTTGGATATAATTAAGGGAGAAGTTTTGATATGTAAAAACTGTAAGAGATGGTATCCAGTAATAGATGATATCCCACATATGTTACCTGATGAATTGAGAGATGATTTGATATGATTAAGTTACAGAAAGAAGATATTTCTGTTGAAAGCGTTGTTGAAGAATTAAGAAAAAGAAGTAGAAATATTGGTGCGATTGTTTTATTTCTAGGTGTAGCTAGAGAATTTTCAAGAGGTAGAAAGGTAAAGATGCTATACTATGAAACTTTTAAAGAAATGGCACTGAAAAAACTTGAAGAATTAAGACAAGAAGCTATAAGAAAATATAATCTGATAGATATGATTGTTATACATAGGTATGGATATATTGATATAAATGAAAAAATCGTTGCAATAGCAGCGGCAGCAATGCATAGGAGACAAGCATTTGAAGCATGTATGTTTTATATTGATGAATTAAAGAAAATTGTACCAATATGGAAGAAAGAAATAACGGAAGAAGGTGAATATTGGATAAGGGAATGAAAGTTAAAGGTATTGTAACCTCTGGTCGAGGTGAGGGAAAAAAATTTTTGAGTATGGAGGAATATCTTAATATATTTTATAGAGAGTTTAATTTGAAACCATATCCGGGAACTCTTAACGTAAAGGTTAGCAAAGATATATTTAACAAAATAAAATCAATTGGTAATAAAATAGAAGGTTTTTATAAGAATGGTAAATATTTTGGTGGTTTCTTTTATTTAAAAGGAAGAATAAAAAACATTCCTGTTCTAGTAATAATACCAGAACTAACAAGACATGAAGACATAATAGAAATAGTTTCTGAGGAACATTTAAGAAGTTTACTAAAGTTAAAGGATGGAGATTTTATTATTATAGAAGTTTATGATTGAAAATATATTAAAAAATGAGATTAAGAAGAATGGAATAATATCCTTCGAAAGATTTATGGAAACATGTTTATATCATGAAAAATACGGATATTATATGAAAAAATTATATACCGAAGATTATCTTACACCACAATACGTTACGAATCTATATGGAAAGATTTTGTTCAAGTTCTTTGAAAATTTCCTTAAAAAACTTAACAAATCAGTATTGGTTGAAATTGGAGCTGGTGAAGGTATTCTAGCAAAACATATATTAGATGCTGCTAAAAAGGAAGGTGTTGATTTAAGATATATAATAGTTGAAAGAAGTGAGTTTTTACTTAACAGAGCAAAAGCATTATTAGAAGGATATGATGTTGAATTTCATAAAAATTTGAAAGGTTTGAACAATATTTCAGGTATAATATTTTCAAACGAACTTTTCGATTCTTTACCAGTACGTATTTTTAAACGTATTAATAATAGGATATATGAATTATATCTTAACGAAAATCTGGAAGAAGTTTACATTGAAGTTAACGATTCGATTGTTAACGAGTATTTAAGAGTTATAAACGTATCTGTTCCTAATAATTTTAAATTTGAAATAAATTTGAAAGCTATTGATATGTTAAGGGAGATATCAAAAAAACTTTCCAACGGTTATTTGGTAACGATAGATTACGGTTATTCTGCGGATGAGCTCTTTAAGGAATATAGAAAAGAGGGAAATGTTATATGTCATTACAGAAGAAATGCTCATTATAATCCTTATATAAATTTAGGAAATCAAGATATAACTTGTTTGGTAAATTTTACCTCTTTAATAAAATACGGTGAAAAATTTTCTCTTAAGTGTATAATGTTTAAATCTTTAAAAGATATTATTAATGATATAATTTCTGAAGAGTTTTTAACAAAATATATAAATAATATCAAGAAGAAATTTGAATTTTTATATCTTCTACTAAATTTTGGTGATAAGTATAAAGTTTTAGTACAAAAAAAGATATAAAAATCATGATATAGTTTTTTAATATTGCTCTTTAATCATAGAGATAATGATAATTAAAATATAATTATGAATATAACAAAAATAATCGAATATCTCAGAAATACACCGAAGACTCATAGCGTTATATTCCTAGGAAGACCTGGTATAGGAAAGACAGAAATGGTCAGGAAATTTGCTGAAATTGAAGCTAAAGAGGAAGGAAGAACGTTTTACGATTTTCATGAGATAAAAGACTATGATGAAATATTTAGAAATCCTCAAAAATATTACATTTATCTTGATTTGAGAATGACAGAATTTTCGGAACCATCTGAAATCTTAGGTATACCTAGAATCGATAACGTACGTCACTACTTTACATATGAACCACCTATTTGGGCTAGAATGTTATCTCTTGAAAAAATATCCGGATTAATATTTCTTGATGAATTAACTAATGTGCAAAGAGATGATATAATTTCAGCTGTATATAAGCTTGTTTTAGATAGAAGAGTAGGATTCCTAAAGTTAAGCAACAACGTTCGAATAATTGCTGCAGGAAACACATTGGATACAAGTGAAATCGTACGAGAATTACCTAGACCGTTAAGAAATAGATTCGAAGTCGTTAAAGTTACGTTGCCAACGATTGATGAATGGAGAAAATATATGGATGAAAATTATGGAAATTGGGATCATAGAATTTTGAATTATTTGTTAAGATTTCCTGAAGATTTTTATAAGGAACCAAGAGATGATGAGGAAAATTTTCCAACACCAAGGTCTTGGACAAGATTAGCGATACAGACTTTAAATATAAATAACGGTGAGATATTAAAAGCAAAAGCTCTAAGCTTATTAGGTAGAGAAATTGGTATGAAAGTTTATAAATTCTTAACTACAAAAATCCCCGAAATACGAGAACTACTGAAAAATGAAAAGCTGTTTAAGAATTTAAACGATGATGAGAAGTATTTATTAGTTGTAGAAATTAGTAAAAATTTAAACAATCTTAACGATAGAGAGTTGGAGAAGATTGTAAAAATTTTATCGGATGATTCCTTTGAATGGATTGTACTGTTATCAAAACTGAACAAAAATTTTGACAAAAGGGTAAAGAGTATTATTGAAACAAAAGGACATATTAAGAAAATTTTTGACAGACTATCAAAGATTTTATCCAAATATAGATAATCTTTAGCTAATGTTAAGTTTTCTTTACATTATATGATTAGGAAACGTTTCATAATTATAATCGTAGGAGTAATTTTGGGTGCAATCTGTTTAAAATTTATAGAAGCTCCGTTATCTTATTTAGTGTTTGCAATAATCTTCACATTAACTTTCCTTGCATACAGGTATTATAAGGAAAAGGAGCTCGGTATACTTGAAGATGAGAGAGAGCAATACTTTTATTTATTATCATTTAAATATACATTTGCAATTGTATCAATAATTTTTCTGTTGTTATTTTATTTAAGAGAATTTAACATTATACAGGTTTCTAAAGGCTATTATTTAGGATTTTTTACGGCCTATTTTCTATTCTTATGTATACACTTTTTAATTTATAAATTATTGTTATGGTTAAATGCAAGATAAAAATCAGATTAAAAAAACTCAGAGAAGAAAGAAAGATAACTCAAGAAGAACTTGCAAGGTTGTTGGGTGTTACAAGACAGACGATAATAGCTATTGAGAAAGGTAGGTATAAGCCTTCCCTATGTTTAGCTTTGAAAATTGCAAGAATATTTAACTTAAGGGTTGAAGATATTTTTATTCTGGAAGATTAAATTTGTTTAGATTTCTCGTATAAGTAATAGGTTTTTTTCTTTACAAATTTTTTCTAACTCTTTGTAAAATTTTGCTAGATCAACATTCTCATCCAAAGAAATCTCAAATATTGCCGATGATTCTTTTTCGGGACTTGGCATGCTTAAGGAAACATCTTCAACCAAAGCATATTTGAGATCGTTTATTCTGTCAATTGTATCTCTTAGATCCGTATCTACTATATGTCCAACCAAAGCAACGGTTACGATTCTTTTCTTTTTGACTTCACCAACCTTTGATACAATAATTCCTTTCTCTTCGATTTCTTTTATCATGTTTTCTAAAGCCTTTTGTGAAGGTACCTCCACTATAAGATTAACCTTAACTCTCTGACTAGGTTTAAGAAGTCGTTCTCTTAAATGAATTATGCTTACAATATTTCCTCCATATTTAGCTATTGGATCCAATACTCTTAAAAGTTCTCCGGGTATATCTCTCAAATTAACTTCTAAATTTATTCTCATAAATAATATTATGTTTCTTGGTATTGATCATGGGTATAAATCTGTAAGATTTTACATAGAACCAATTGGAGATTTCTTTGAATATAATAGGAAAGAAATTCTCAGGATAGACTTTATGAAAAAATTGGAGAATTACAATATAAAGATTGCAGCAATTGCTTATTCAATGGGTGATGGTATTGATAAGATAATTGATACTAGATATGTTAAAAACAGAGGCCTCCTTGAACAAACTGTTGGAGATTATATCGGTGGAGGAACAAGAGTATATGATGAGGTTACGAAGAGATATTTAACATATCAAATTCCCGGAATGCATAAAAATTTAAAGGTATTAGATAAGAGGTTTAGAGTCTTATTCTCACATATGGCTGCTAGTGATAAGGTTGCGTTATCATACTATTGTTTTAAAAAATATAAAAAGAAAAATATGATAATATCTGATATTTCATCTAATATAGTTACCGTAGCAATAAAAGATTCTAAATTATTCGGCGGAATTGATGCCTGTATATTGTCGCGTGGATTATATCATGGCGTTCTTGATTTAGAGGAGATAAGGAGAATTGATAAATCCGTTATAAAAGCTGGAGAAGCTTTTTATAGAAGTGGTTTAATCTATAGATTAAATTTATCTGAAGACGAATTTTTCAAAAACTCTTTTGCAATGGAATGTTTGAAACTTTCAGCTCTTTTACAAATATTTGCCATGTATAATATTATTGAACCTGATATTATTGTACTTGCAGGTTCTGCTATCGAGAAAGAATCCTTTAGAAATTTAATTTTAAAAGATTTAGAGAAATTCTGCGAAATTCGTACTGAAAATAATAAAGTACAAGCTATTGGAGCATCTTATATTGCTAGAGATATATATACAGGTATAAGAAGTATTCTTGGTATAGAAGTTTTTCCTTCTTCTCCATCTTCAATACAATAAGTATAGTTTAAACTTTCATGAAATTATAATTTCTGATAGGAGACTACTAACTCTTACGAAAATTTTGAAATTCTAATTAAAAAGTTTTTTGATTATTTTATGGCTACGAAAAAAAGAAAAAAAACTGCTAGAAAAGCGGTTAAAGTAAAGAGAGAAAGAAAACGTAAAGAAACGAAGATTAAAGAACGTGTCGTTGAATTAAAGAAAAGAGAGATAAATATATTGGAACATGAATTGGTTCCTAAACATGAAATATGTAGTGAGGAAGAAGTTAACGAACTGCTAAAAAGATATAATATAAGTAAGGAGCAACTACCTAAGATTTTATTAACAGATCCTGTTGTAAAAGCTTTAGGAGCTAAACCTGGAGATGTAATAAAAATAATAAGGAACAGTAAAATTTCAGGTAAAAGTATTTATTACAGAGTTGTTGTTGAAAAGTAGTTATCGGTTATAAATTACACTTTATCCTTATTAACTTTGTTCTAAAAAAAGGTTTTATAGAAAAATTTGCAGGTTAAAATCCTTTTTATGTTTTAAGCAGATGAATAAATCTCATACTTTCTACTGATCTCATGGATTTTCTCACAAATTTTTTCTACTGATGACAAAAGATAAGGCAAGCCTTGCCTTTTAAAGCGGGTAAAATTTGCGTTTTGTAAAATTTAAATTGGATATTCTAATATTTATAGCGTGGCGAAGGGTGGAATTGAGTAAATCACGAGAAAAGTTAAAATTAAGGATACAAAGAGGAAACGAGAATTGATCTTAACGAGGACATGTAGAGTAAGATTAGCCGTGGATAAGGAAACGGAGGCAAAACTTTCCGAGCTTGGAGATATATTTGCGAAGTGTTGGAACTAGATAAATTATTTAAGGAGGAGGCAATTTTTCAGCGAAGTAGGAGCGGATTTTGCGACAACTGAGAAAAATGATTTATGAAAAGTACAAGAATGTTTTAAAGGTTAATGCTCAGCAAGTTTCGAGAAAGAGTACTGAGGCTTGGAAGTCTTTTTTCAAACTTCTTAAACTTAAGAAGGAAAACAAACTACTATGCTTCATAATTCCAAGACTACCGGGATATAGAAAAGATAGAAAAAATAATAAAAGAGAATCCTTTTTGATCGTAAGGAACGATAGGTATGAGATTAAGGATGATTATATTTATCTGAAAGATTTTAAACTTAAGCTAAAGTACAGAGGTAGAATTCATTTAAAAGGAAAGCAAAGACGTCTCGAAATCCACTACAACAGTGTAAGGAAGAGATGATATGCACATATACCTTTCTACGTCAAGGAAAAAATCGTAAGAAACGAGTGGAGAAAAGTTCCATTAACACCTCGTGGAAATAAACAAGCAGGTATCGATTTAGGCGTCAATAACTTGTTCACAGGATTCGTAGAAGATGGAACCACATTTTTAATTAGTGGAAGACTTTTGAAAACGGAAGCATTCTACTGGAGGAAAAGGATTGCCAAAGCTCAATCTAAAGGAGATTTAGATAGAGTTAGAAAGTACTACATCATCTGGAGAAGCAGGTTCGAAGCTTACGTTAGATCTAACTTAGGAGACTTATTCGAAAAATTGTATCATATCGGCGTCTCGGTAGTAAAGGTTGGTTATCCTAAATACATTGCAATAGAACTAAATAAATGTTCAAAAGTTAACTTCGTAATAACAAGCCTCCGGAGCTATAGAAAAATCCATCAGTCGATCAAAGATCATTGCGAGGAATATGGCATGAAATATATTCCAGTTGAAGAGAAGAGTACATCGAAGATTTGTCCTCTTTGCGGAGAAATCCATAACAATGGTAGAAAAATACAGGGGCTTATTTGTTTGTCCGAAGTATAGAAAAGCTGTGAATGCTGATCTAGTTGCCGCCCTCAACATCCTCCATAACGGCAAGTCCACCAATATGATGGATAGCCGTAATGAGTCTAAGACCGAACCCTTAAATTTACTCCTCGCTCTCGCTGGAACCCTTACCCTTTAGGGTGGGGAGGAGGTCAGATACATCTTAGTAGAAAGATCAAAAACCACTTACACAATTAGGTTGCATTCTCACATTATTTATATAGGTTACGAATACTGATCTGCTCGCCGTCTTAGATATCCAGCATAGCAACGAATCCACGAACATTGTGAATCTCTTGGCCATTCATGTCGAAGAGGATGCCTTCCGAATTCAATAATTTTTGAATTTTAAAATTTTCTAACCAAAATAAAAGAATTATATAATGTTATTTAAAGCTAGTTAATTTAACGTGATTAGATATGTTAGATTTAAAACCTCTATCAATTGAATGGTTAAAAAAATCTGGAATTATAAAACATCATATAAATTCGTTTAATAGTTTCATAAGAAGAAAATTTCCACAAATTGTTAGAGAACATGATAATATTCAGACAGGTACAGGTTACTTGATAAAATTCGGAGAAATAAAAGAACCTATATTCAAAGAAGACTATGTTGATTTCGGTGCGTTAAAAGTTTATAAACCTCTAGTTATCGAAGCCGATGGTTCAAAGAGGAAACTATATCCATTAGAAGCAAGGATAAGGAATCTCAATTATTTTGGGCCAATTACTCTTGAAATCGGTGTATATAAAAACGATGAAGAGTTGGATTATGGTGAAGTAACAATAGGAATGATGCCTGTTATGGTTAGATCGGAGTTATGTAATCTTTATGGTTTGAGTTATGATGATTTTATAAGATTAAAAGAGGATCCTTTTGATCCTGGAGGATATTTCATAGTTAATGGTTCAGAAAGAGTTCTCATAATAATAGAAGATTTAACTCAGAACAGGATAATGTTAGAAAGAGAGGAAAAAGGTATGAAAGTTGTTGAGATTGCTAAAATTTTCAGCAAACGAGGTGGATTCAGAGCACAGATAAAAGTTATAAGGGATAAGGATGGTATTCTTTACTGTGCATTCCCTTCTATTCCCGGTGGTGTTCCTTTAATAATTCTCATGAAAGCTCTAGGATTAGAAAAGGATAAAGATATATACGATGCAATTATTTTAAGAGAGGATCCTGAAATTGCAAACGAAATATTAATAAACCTTGAAACCTTTGGTGATATAAAAACAAAGGATGAGGCAATGGATTATATAAGTAGAAAAATTGCTCCAGGACAAATTAAAGAATTTAGATTAAAAAGAACGGAACATGCTATAGATAAGTATCTCTTACCACATTTGGGAGTAAATCCTGAAGATAGACTTAAAAAAGCAAAGTTTTTAGGTAGAATGGCATTAAAAGTTATAGAGTTTGGTCTTGGTAGAAGATTGGAAGATGATAAAGATCATTATCTAAATAAGAGATTAAGACTTGCGGAAGACCTTCTTGAAGATGTATTTAGAGTTGCTTTCTATAAATTTGTTCAAGATATGAAATATCAGTTAGATAGACTAATACATCGAGGGAAGAGAATATCCGTTAAAGTTATCGCTCGATCGGATATATTAACCGAACGTGTTAGGCATGCACTTGCAACAGGTACGTGGGTTGGTGGAAGAACTGGTGTTTCTCAGCTTTTAGATAGAACGTGTTTCATGTCTACTATGTCTCATTTAAGAAGAGTTGTTTCTCCTTTATCAAGAAGTCAACCAAACTTTGAGGCAAGAGATTTACATGGTACTCATTGGGGTAGAATTTGTACTACAGAAACACCTGAAGGTCCAAATTGCGGTTTGGTTAAAAATCTTGCTTTAGGATGTGAAATCACAACCGAAGTATCTGAAGAAAAGGTTGAAAAAGTTCTTAAAGATTTAGGTGTTATTTCTATAAGGAAGTGATTGTTATGGAAGGTTTTGTTTATTTGAATGGTAGATTGATAGGAATTCATCCCAATCCAAAAGAATTAGCTGAAAAAATAAGAGAATTAAGAAGAAAAGGAATCTTACCCAATCAGGTTAATGTTGTTTATTATGAAGATTTAAACGAAGTATATATTAATACAGATGCAGGTAGAGCTAGAAGATTACTCGTTATTGTTAAAAACGGAAAACCTTTGGTTTCTGAGGATGATATAAAAGCAATAATTCAAGGAAAAAAGACCTTAGATGATTTACTGAGAGAAGGAAAAGTGGAATTCTTAGATGCCGAGGAAGAAGAAAATGCTCTTGTAGCAATATTTCCTAACGAAGTAACAAAAGAACATACGCATCTGGAACTTGATCCACTCTTAATCTTAGGTGTTTCAGCAGGTAATATATGTTATCCAGAGCATAATTCTTCTCCAAGAAATACAATGGGAGCTGCAATGCAAAAACAAGCACTTGGATTATCAACAGCAAACTTTCGATTAAGAACAGATACCAGAAGCTATTTGTTACACTATCCTCAAATACCTTTAGTTAAAACAAGAGTAACCGAAGTAATAGGATATGATCGCAGAGCTTCTGGTCAAAACTTTATAGTAGCTGTTTTAAGCTATCATGGTTATAATATGGAGGATGCTCTAATTATAAATAAAGCAGCTATTGAAAGAGGTTTATCGAGATCAACATTTTACAGAACTTATGAAACGGAAGAGAGAAAATATCCAGGTGGTCAAGAAGATAGAATTGAAATACCTAGTGAAGAAGTTATAGGATATAGAGGAGAAGATGCATACAAAGCCTTAGATGTAGATGGAATTGCTATACCAGAAACATGGGTTGAATCTGATCAAGTCATTATTGGTAAAACATCTCCTCCTAGATTTTTAGAAGAAATTGTTGAATTTGGAGTACCAAAGGAAGAAAGACGAGAGACATCGGTTGCTGTTAGACATGGAGAACGAGGCTATATCGATCAGGTAATCTTAACAGTTAGTCAAGAAGGTAACAAATTGGTAAAAGTTAAAGTAAGAGAAGAGAGAATAACTGAGATCGGTGACAAGTTCGCTTCTCGACACGGACAAAAAGGTGTTGTTGGATTAATAGCTAGACATGAAGACATGCCATTTACCGAAGATGGTATTGTTCCCGATCTCATAATAAATCCACATGCCATACCTTCAAGAATGACAATAGGACATGTTTTGGAAATGTTAGCAGGAAAAGTTGCATGTTTAAAAGGTGAAAGAATAGATGGTTCGGCATTTTCAGGATTAAAAGAGGGAGATCTTCGAAAGATGCTTAAGAATCTTGGTTTTAAGAGTAATGGAAAAGAAATTTTATACGATGGTATAACGGGAAAAGCTTATGAAGCAGAGATTTTCATAGGTGTAATTTATTATCAAAAGTTACATCATATGGTTGCTGGTAAGATTCATGCGAGATCGAGAGGTCCGGTAACATTATTAACACGACAACCCACAGAGGGTAAAGCAAAAGAAGGAGGTTTGAGATTTGGTGAAATGGAGAGAGATTGCCTTATAGCACATGGTGCTGCAATGCTTCTTAAAGAAAGATTACTTGAAGAAAGTGATAAATATAAGATGCTTGTATGTGAAAATTGTGGTGGAATTGCATATAAGGATCATGTTAGGAATAAAGTTATATGTCCAATATGTGGAGAGACATCTAGATTTTCGGAAGTAGAAGTTTGTTATGCATTTAAATTATTATTAGATGAATTAAAAAGTATGGGTATTTTGCCAAGATTATTACTTGGAGAAAAGAGGTGATTCTTATCAGATTAGAACAAAAACAAATAATCGGTATAAAATTTAATATAATGTCTCCTGAAACAATAAGGAAAATGGCAGTCGTTAAAATAGTAACTCCAGAAACATACGATGAAGATGGTTATCCTGTAGATGGAGGTTTAATGGATAGAAGGCTTGGAACAGTTACTCCAGGGCTTAGATGTAAAACGTGTGGAGGAAAATTTGGTGAATGTCCAGGACATTTTGGAGTAATCGAATTAGCTAGACCTGTTATTCATATCGGATATGCAAAATATATTGCAAAGATTCTTAAGGTTATATGTAGGAACTGTTCTAGAGTTAGATTAACAAAGGAAGAGAGATCAAAATTTTTAGAAAGATTAAAGAAATATAAAGGAAGCATATTATTGTTTGAAATATTTGATGAAATAATAAAAACTGTAAAAGATAGAAAAACCTGCCCACATTGCAATGCTGTCCAGTATGAAATTAAATTTGAGAATCCTTATAACTATGTAGAAATAAATCCTGAAGAGCAAGATAAAAGAAAGAGAGAGCGAAAACTAACACCAATAGATATAAGAGAAAGACTGGAAAAAATACCAGACGATGATCTAATATTCTTAGGTTTAGATGAAAATAATAGACCGGAGTGGATGGTATTAACAGCTTTACCTGTTCCACCGGTAACGGTGAGACCTTCAATAATATTAGAAACAGGTGAGAGAAGTGAGGATGATTTAACACATAAACTCGTAGATATAGTTAGGATAAATAAAAAGTTGATGGATGCTCTTGAAGCTGGTGCTCCACAACCTATTATAGAAGATTTATGGGATTTACTCCAGTATCATGTTGCTACATACATAAACAACGAAATTTCGGGAATGCCACCAGCAAAACATAGATCTGGAAGACCTTTGAAGACGTTGGCACAAAGATTAAAAGGAAAGGAAGGTAGATTTAGAGGGAATCTCTCTGGTAAAAGAGTAAATTATTCTGCTAGAACAGTGATTTCACCAGATCCAAACCTAAGTCTTAATGAAGTGGGTGTTCCATTAGAAGTTGCAAAGGAATTGACAGTTCCGGTTAGAGTTACGATGTTTAACAAGGAATTTCTTAAACAATTGATAAGAAACGGACCTCACAAATATCCTGGAGCAAATTATATTGAAAGACCTGATGGTGTAAGAATTAATTTGGCAAGAGTAAAGAATCTGGATGAAGTTGCAGATAAACTTGATATAGGATGGGTTGTTCACAGACATTTAATGGATGGGGATATAGTATTGTTTAACAGACAACCATCGTTACATAGGATGAGCATGATGGCACATATTGTTAAGGTATTACCTGGTAGAACATTTAGATTAAATTTAACTGTCTGTCCTCCTTATAATGCGGATTTTGATGGAGATGAGATGAATCTTCATGTACCTCAAACAGAAGAAGCAAGAGCTGAAGCAAGAATATTGATGTTAGTACAAACACAAATATTGTCACCGAGATTTGGAGGGCCTATAATAGGATGTATTCATGATCATATCTCTGGATCCTATCTTTTAACAAAAAGAGGAACAAAAATATCCAGAGAGGAATTAATCGATCTATTATATATAGCAGGTATACTTGAAGATGTTTATAATAAATTAGGAGATAAAAAAGAATTTACAGGTAAGGAAGTATTCAGTTTATTCTTACCAGATGATATAAATATCAAGTTTAAATCAAAATTATGTAAATCTTATGGTTGTGAAAAATGTTTGGAAGAAAATTGTCCACACGATGCTTTTGTAGTAATAAGAAATGGTAAACTCATAAGAGGAGTTATCGATGAAAAAGCAATAGGAGCATTCGCTGGAGAAGTTGTAGATATTATTGCGAAGAAACATGGACTAGAAGCTGCAAGAAAATTTTTAGATTCATATACAAAATTCATAATTGCATTTTTAATGCGTAGAGGATTTACTACAGGTATAGATGATGAAGACCTGCCCCAAGAGGCTATAGAGAGAATTGAGGAAGTATTACAGGAATCTATAAAGAAGGTTAAAGAAGTTATAAAAATGTATGAAGAAGGTTTACTTGAACCTTTGCCTGGAAGAAGTTTGGAAGAAACTCTTGAAATGAAAATTATGCAGATATTGTCCGAAGCTAGAGATACGTCGGGAAGAATTGCAAACGAATATCTTGAGAAACAGAGAAAAGAGAATCATGCAAGAATCATGGCAATAACTGGTGCACGAGGATCTTTGTTGAACATAACTCAGATGGCTGCTTGTTTAGGTCAACAATCAGTTAGAGGTGAAAGAGTCAAAAGAGGATTTATAAATAGAGTTTTATCACATTTCAAGAAAGGTGATTTAGGTGCTAAAGCAAGAGGATTTGTTGCAAGTAGTTATAAGAAAGGATTACACCCAGTAGAATATTTCTTCCATGCAGCCGGTGGAAGAGAAGGTCTTGTTGATACAGCTATAAGAACAAGTCAATCCGGATATATGCAGAGAAGACTGATCAATGCTCTACAAGATTTAAAAGTTGAATATGACGGGACGGTGAGGGATGCTAGAGGAGTTATCGTTCAATTTAAATATGGTGATGATGGCATTGATCCATCGAGAAGTGATTGGGGTAAAACTTTAGATGTTAAAAAAATAATTGAAGGTATCATAGGTGAAAAGCGTGAACGTTGAAGAATTCTTCAAAGATTTGAAAGAAAAAATTCCTGAAAATATTTATAACGAATTAATTCAAGAATTAAAAAAATATAAAGATTTGACTGAAGAAGATTTAAAGAGAATAAAATCCGAAATTCTTAGAAGATTGGATTTCTCAACGATTCAACCTGGAGAAGCTGTAGGAATAATTGCAGCTCAAAGTATAGGAGAACCAAGTACACAGATGTCACTACATAGAGATGAAAAAATTATAATAAAAAGAGGAGAGAACGTTGAATTTATTAAAATAGGAGACCTTGTCGATGGAATGATCAAAAGATATGGATGCAAGCGTATAAATGACTCAGAGGTATGTGATATTGATACTGATATAGAGGTTCTCTCATTAACTGATGACGAAAAATTGGTATGGAAGAGAGTATCGTCATTTATAAGACATAAATTCGATGGTTATCTCCTAAAGATAAGAACTAAAACAGGAAGAGAAATAGTGGCAACGCCTTATCACTCTTTTATTATTAGGAAGAATAACTCTATCCTACCAATTAGAGGTGAAAGACTGAAGATAGGGGATCGAATTCCTATAATAAGGAAGATATATTTAGATAATATAAACCATACTAACAATATAGAATCGAAAATAGAACTAAACGAGAAGTTGGGATATGTGGTTGGAGTTTATATAGCTAAAGGTTTTTTGAAAAATGGAAACGTAACGATATCAAATTCTCGGAGAGAAATTATAAACAAAGTTTTAGAATGTCTTAAAGAACTTAAAATTAAAGATTTGAGTAAGAAAGAATATGAGAAAGAATTATCGTTAAATTCAAACATTTTAGTTGAATTTCTATCATATTTTGGAAAAAATTCAGATAAGAGATTACCTTCTTTCGTTTTATCTGCTAAGGAAGAATTTATAATAGGACTTATACGAGGAATCTTTGATTGTAATGGAAAAATATACAGGAATAAAATCATGTTAAAACTTCCTTCAAGAGAACTTTCTGAGCAAATGCTATTCTTACTCTCGAGACTTGGAATATATTCCGGTATTAAAGTAGCAGGAAATTCTTATATAATATATATATCCGATAGATATGTTGATACTTTTAAAGAAAAAGTTAAACCTTACGTAAATTTGAACGATATTAAAAGTAGTGGAAGAGATTATATTGATAGAATTCCAAACTTTGGTGATATCTTAAAAGTTGCTGCAAATAAACTTGGATATAAATGTTCTTCCATAAATAAATACACGAGAATTCAAGAAATTGGTAGAAATACTTTATTAAAACATATAAACAGGATGAAAAATCTTGGATATTGTGAGGAGCTTAATCTTCTGGAAAAGATTGCAAACAGTGATATTATTTGGGATAAAATAGTTGAAATAGAAAGAATACCTTATAAAGGTTATGTATACGATTTGTCAGTACCAGAAAGTGAAACGTTTGTTACTTCGCAGGGAGTCGTAACTCATAACACTATGAGAACATTTCATTACGCTGGAGTTGCTGAACTGAATGTAACTCTTGGACTACCTAGATTAATAGAACTTGTTGATGCTCGGAGTGAACCTTCGACACCTATGATGATAATATATCTCGAACCAGAATATGCAAAAGACAGAGAGAAAGCTAAAACCATAGCTAGAGAAATTGAATATATTACGATACAGGATTTAACGGAAAAAACAGAGATAGACATTCTGGAATCAAAAATAGTGATATATTTAGATGTAAGAGAGTTGAGGAGGCATGAAGTATCGGCGGAGGATGTTGCGAGAAGAATTAAGTTAAAGAAGAGTAATGTTGTTCCAAAAGAAGATAGAATAGAGATATATGTTGAAGGTGCAACATTAAAAGAACTGCGAAAAATTAGAGATAGCGTTCTTGATACTTATATAAAAGGTATAAAAGGAATCAAAAGAGTTGTTATAAGAAAAGAGGGTGATGAATATGTTATATATACACAAGGTACAAATCTCAAAGAGATACTAAAACTTGAAGGAATTGATTGGAGAAGAACAAGAACAAACAACATAAAAGAAATAGAGGAGGTTTTAGGTATAGAAGCTGCGAGAAATGCTCTCATACAAGAAATTGTAAATACTTTAGAAGAACAAGGTTTGGAAGTTGATTTGAGACATATAAGTTTATTAGCAGATATGATGACAGTAGATGGTGAAGTAAAACCAATAGGAAGACATGGTGTTGCTGGAGAAAAAGTTAGTACTTTAGCAAGAGCTGCATTTGAGATAACGGTTGAAAACTTGATACGTGCATCAATAGTTGGTGAAACAGATCGATTAGAAGGAATAATAGAAAATATTATAGTTGGAAAACCTATCAGATTAGGTACTGGTATTGTAGAGTTAATAGCAAAGAGAGAGTACTTCAAAATTTAATTTTTTACTCGATTGATGATGAAAGGAGCAGGTCTGAAATAATGATGAATAGTTACCCGTCTGAAATAAATTTAAAGGAGAAAGTCGTTAAATATTTAGAAGAGATTAAAAAAAAAGAACATCTTAACGCATTCATTGAATTAAACAATAACATAATTAAGGATGTAGAAATTTTGGAAAAAAAAGATAAGAAGCGAAAACTATATGGATTGGTACTTGCTATTAAATCAAATATAAATGTAAAAGGATTGAGAGCAACTTGTGCTAGTAAGACTTTAGAAAATTACGTCTCAACGTATGATGCAACTGTTGTTAAGAGATTAAAGAACGAAGACGCATTAATAATAGGAATGACAAATATGGATGAATTTGCATGCGGATCGAGTGGAGAAACAAGTTATTTTGGACCAACATTAAACCCAAGAAATGAGGAAATAATACCAGGAGGATCTTCAAGTGGTTCCGCAGCGGCGGTAGCTGCAAATCTATGCGATGCTTCTCTTGGTACAGATACAGGAGGATCGATCAGAAATCCATGTAGTCATTGCGGGGTTTATGGATTAAAACCGACATATGGTCTTGTTTCAAGACATGGTTTAATTGATCTAGCTATGAGTTTTGATACGATTGGGCCAATAGCTAGAGATGTCGAAACGTTAGCAAAAATTTTAGAAGTAATTGCAGGATACGATGAAAAGGATTCCACAACATATCCGATACGTAAATATGATTTCACGAGTAAGTTGAAGAGAGATGTTACTGGATATAAGATTGCACTTGTTAAACAACTTCAAGAAATAACTGACAAGAAAATATTAAACATTATTGAAAAGGTTATAGAATTTTTACATGATAAAGGCTGCAGAATATATGAGATTTCAATACCTAATATTGAGAAAGGGTTACCTACGTATTATTTGATAAACTTTGTTGAATTTTTTTCTGCTACTAGGAAATACGATGGAAGGAGATACGGATATAGAATTGAAGAAGTATGTGGTGAAGAAGTTTTAAGAAGGATATTAATAGGCAGGTATATAAGCCAGAAGGAATACGTTGGTAAATATTACAGAAAAGCATTACAATTCAGAAATTTGATAAGAAAATCTGTTTTAAAAGCGTTAAAAGATATTGATGTGATAATCTCTGCTGTAACTCCAAAGTTACCACATAAATTGGGTGAGAAAATACCTCCGTTGGAGATGTATAAGTATGATTTGTTGACGGTTATAGCAAATCTTGCCGGTATTCCAGCTGGCGTTGCTCCTGTTGGTAAAGTTGATAGGATACCAGTTGGTGTTCAAATAATGGCAAAAAGTTTAGAAGAACAAAAGATTCTCAATTTAATGTATTGTTTGGAAGAAATAAATCCCTTTAAATGATTAAATGAAAAAAGGAATCATAAGTCCTTTATCCTTGTTTATAGTTTCATATCTAATTTACCTTCTTTTTGGAGCTGTTGGATTAAAGATTGAAATTATAAAAAGATTTGTAGGTGATGTTTCCATAAAACCTTTTCTTTATTCTCTTTTGTTTTTAGCTTTAGTTTTATTCTCATACAAAATTTTTGAAACTTTTCAGAT
>JALTZH010000080.1:0-16586 GCA_027051265.1 archaeon
TTAATAGAATCGTTATCCAAATATAAAAAAATGTGGAACTTATATTTTACCTTTGGAATATTTTTTGGAATATTAGTAATGCTTATTACAATATATTTAACTTTCGATTTTCTATATAAAAAATTTACTATAGAAGAATATAAAGAGACAAGAGGAGCAATGTTGGTAATACCTGGTGTTACAATTCCTTTAGTAGAAGGTCTTATAGCAATATTTCTTGCAGTAGTCTTTCACGAATTCTCTCATGGTGTCGCTAGTTTAATAGAAAATGTTCGTATAAGAAGTGTCGGTGCTATATTTTTCTTATCTATCCCAATAGGTGCTTTTGTAGAACCTGAAGAGGAGGATCTTATGAAAAAGAGTCTATATTCCAAACTTAAAATTTATGCTGCAGGATCATTATCCAATATAATTTTGGGAATTTTTGCATTTTTATTACTCGTGCAACCGTTTTATTTTGATGGTGTTAAAGTTTTAAACGTTGTTGAAAATTCGCCATCCTTTAAAATATTAGAGAAAGGAGATATTATCTATGAGATAAACGGAGAAAAAGTAAAAACCACAGGAGATTTGCTTAGAATTCTTGAAAAATATAATCCTGGAGATATTATATTAATAAAAACAAATAGAGGAGAATTTAAGGTTAAACTTGGCGAAAAAGATAATAGAGTCTATCTGGGAATACTTATGACAAATAATTACAAAAATGATTTATATAAATTTTTACATAATCTAATGTTTTGGATCTTCCTTCTAAATGTAGGTATAGGAATGATAAATCTATTACCTATAAGTTTTGGTGTAGCTGCAACAGATGGGTATCATATGATCAGAGATATCCTAAAAGCTAGACTTGAAGATTTTGGAGATATTATCTCTAAAATAATAGGAACTACATTTTTCATCGTTCTTATGATGATGCTTCTTCTTTAAATTTATAATTGTTGAGATTGCTTAACCAACGATTTTGATTCTTTAATAATAACATCTATTGTATTTTTAAGTTCTCTCTCAAATTCATCTCTTAACACATCTTCTTCGAAGTTTTCATATTCCAATGTTTTTGAAACATCAATCCAATTCTCTCTTCTTACTAATATTAAGTCTCCTTTATAATTTTTTATTATTCTTTCAGCTTCTTTTTCATCCTTACATTTGATCGATGTGAAAATTGCTACACCATATAACTTTTCTCCTTTAAGAATGTATAACCTTATTATTTTTCCATTAAACATTCCTATGAAATGATCTGTCGCTTTATCAAAGCCAAGCTTCTCAAATCTTTCTACAATATGTCTAGGAAGATCATCCATTAAACATCCACATAAAGATTTAATTCTGTTTTTTCTTATCTCATTCTCAAATAACTTGAAAATTTCGAACGGAAAACCAATAACAACTTCATCAAATTTATAACCACCATGTTTTCGAGCACCTTGACATAGAAAAGTAACATTTGGCTCGTTTGATTCCATTACTTCTATTGTTGCTTCACCACAAACAGCGGTTTCACCCGAGAATCTTGCAACAAATTCCTTTTTAAATATCTGATAATAGGAAGATGCTATTTTCATAACTCTTTCCGGAGTTGTTATAACTATAACGACATCACAATCTTGTCCCTTATAAGGTTCTATTACTATACTCTTGTATTTGGGATTCTTATCAAATACCGATGGGAGTAATCCAAGAACACTTAATGCGTTACTACATGAAATGTTTCTTTTGTTCAATACAACCTTTTTTCCCTGAGATGCTGCAATCCTAACAGCTTCACAATACCTGTAGCTACGTTCTGATTCCTTTAATTCTTTATCTAAAAATTTAACAGCAACAGGATCTAAGGAGAGTTTAAAATATCTTTTAAAATCATCCTTCATCAATCTTCAACTCCTATACCATATTTTTCGGCAATATCTTTAAAAGCATCGACAACCGTTTTTAATTCCTTCCATGAGAGACCATAAACGTTTACTTTAAAACTCTTTGTCATTCCTGGTTGAACTCCAATTATTCCTCGTTTCTTTAATTCATGATATAAGAAATATCCTCTCTTTTTATGTTTCTTTGCAATCATATGAAATGTTGGAGATTCAAAGTGTAAAAGAGTATGTTTCTTAGGTCTTTCTCCCAATAATCTAATCCCTTCAATTTTTTCCATTTCTCTAACAAACCATCTGGCTTTTTTAATTTCTTCATCCCATTTTTTAACTCTTTTAACAACTGTTGGAAATGAAGCCATTAATGTAACCAATGGTAACCCGTATACCGGTGAACATCCAAAAAAAGCAATCTCTTTCTTTGTGAATGCTCTTCCGCTCCAATTTCCACGTATTTCAGATTTTTTAAAGACAACATCAACGTAATCATAATTAGTAGCAAGTATTCCTATAGGGGCAGTTGCACTCCAAGTTTTATGTCCACTACATATTAAGAAATCTATAAGTAAGTCTTTACCTCTAACTTCCATCAGTCCAGCACCAAAAGCAGAGTTTAAAATAAGAGGTATGTTATAATCCCTGCATATCTTTCCAACCTCTTTTACATCCGCAACGTTACCATATCTATAATCCACATGTGTTAACAGTGCAAGTGTTGGATATTTACCTGTCTCTTCTTTTACTTTTTCGAACACTTCAGCATAATTTTCAGGATTTATTTTAAACTCCGGATATCCCGTGTTCGGAACTTCATAAACTCGTAAGTTGTTCAATTCAGCTGCTATATAAGAAGTATAATGTGCTAGAGAATCTAAAACTATCACATTACCATCTTTAGCATAGGCTTTCATAACCACGAACTTTGCATGTCTAGCACCAGCTGTAAATCTTATATCATCCATCTTCAAAAATTCAGCAAGATCTCTTTTAAAATCATCAACGGGGGGATTTTTAAGCAGATCAACTCTTCCTTCTAAACAGATATCACACGTTGAATATCCATCGGCCCAATCAAGTAATATTTTTCTAGCATCTTGTGTTAAAATACCACCTCTTTGTATAGGATGTATATTTATCATGCCTTTTGATATTCTTTTTAAGTTTTCTGGTTTATATTTATCAAGATTCATAAATACTATATAAAAACTCTTAACTTTAAGTTGTTTTAAAGTTATCTTAAAATCATAATTATAGGAAATCAACGTTAAGTAGCCCGGTAGTGTAGCGGTCAATCATGCGGGGCTCTGGACCCCGAGACGCCGGTTCGAATCCGGCCCGGGCTATATTTTTAAAAAAGTTATTTGTTAAATATGGTTGATATCGCAATTATAGGCGCTTCAGGCTATACCGGTGGTGAGTTATTGAGAATATTATCACGACATGACGAAGCTGAAATAAAAATAGCCACCTCAGATAGATTTGCAGATAAACCAATTTATTTCGTACATGGAAATCTCAGAGGAATTTTAAACTTAAAGTTTGAGAAATTTAATATAGATAGAGTAATAAAGCATTGCGATTTTGTATTCTTTGCAACTCCTAATGGTATTGCAATGAGATACGTTAAACAACTCTTAGAGGTTGGAATAAAAGTCGTTGATCTATCTGCGGATTTTAGATTTAAAGATAAAAGTATATATGAAAAAATATATGGTATAAAACATGAAGCAAAAGATGTTGATGCACCATATGGTTTAACAGAATTAAATCGTAAGGAGATACGAAACGCTTCGATAGTAGCAAATCCTGGTTGTTATCCAACGAGTATAATACCTTCCATAGTACCAATAATTGACATAATCGATTTAGAAAGAATTGTTGTAGATTCAAAATCCGGCGTATCTGGTGCTGGAGCAAGTCCTAAAGATGTAACGCATTTTCCGTTCATAAATGAAGATATCATTGCTTATAAGATTATAGGCCATAGACACGTAGCAGAGATTGAGCAAGAGTTAAAAAAATATACTCATCAAAGAGTACTGATAAATTTTACACCTCATATGATACCAGTAACACGAGGAATACTCTCAACGATACATGTTTTTCTTAAAAAGGAAATTTCTGAAGAAGAAGTTAGGAAGAGATTTTTAAAATGTTATGAGAACGAAAAATTTATTAGAATCTTAAATATCGGTGAAGTTCCAATACTCAATAACATAAGAGGATCAAATTACTTAGATATAGGTGGATTTTTGATAGATCATGAAAGGAGGAGATTAGTTATAATAGCTGCAATAGATAATCTAATAAAAGGAGCAAGTGGTCAAGCTGTTCAAAATATGAATGTTATGCTGAATATAAAAGAGGAAAAAGGTCTTGATTTAATAGGACAATCTCCCTGATCATCTTAGAATTTCTAAGATATGTTTGAAAGCTTTCCATCTTTCAGAAAAACATATATCGGCAACATCTTTTATTTCATCTCCAATACATATTGAATAGCCTGCTAATCTTAACATATTACGATCGTTTTCTGAATCACCAACAGCTATAACTTCATCAGGTTTTATATTTAAATGATTGATCAGTTTTTCTAAAGCTCTTGCTTTATCAACGTTTTTATCGAGCAAATGAATTGCAAATTTCGTATCGTAAATTTTGATATCAAAGTTCTTCAAATACTCTCTTAAAATTCTCACATCGATTGTTCTTTTCAATGCAACATCAGTTAATCGTTGAGAACTCATTTTTACTTCTTCAACGTTTTTTACTCTTGCCTTTAGGTATTCATATGCTTTAAGAGCTTTTCTTTTATCACCTAAAACAATTATTCTACCTTTTAATTTTAGAACACCACCATTTTCAGCTATTATGTAATCCTTAGACACTCCTATTAATGATGCAAGAAGTTCAGCCGTATATAAATTATTTCCTGTAGTAATAACAACCAACAAATATTTTCTTATTTCTCTTATAAATTTTAAAACATCAATATCCAACTCTCTATTTTCATCTGTTAATGTCCCATCAACATCCGTAGCTAAGAGTTTATACTTGATACTTTTTTCTGACATAGTTTATAAGGCCTCCCGAATCAATAATCTCAAGAAGAAAATTCGGAAGCTTTTTAAATTTGAAACTTAAATTTTTAGTTTTATTATAAATAATATTTTCATCCAGATTTACTTCAACAATATCACCTTCATCAGCAACGATATCAGCTTCTACAACTAATAATCCGAGATTTATTGCGTTTCTAAAAAATATTCTTGCAAAACTTTTTGCTATAACACAACCAATACCTAATCCCTTAAGAGCTCTTACAGCATGCTCTCTACTAGAACCACAACCAAAATTATATTCCGCAACTATTATATCGTTCTGCTTCACTAGCTTGTAAAAGTTTGGCCTGACTTTTTCGAAAGCATGTATAGCGAGTTCTTTTTCATCATCCGTAACTAAATATTCTGCTGGAATTATCTGATCCGTATCAATATTTGAGCCAAATTTCCAAACCCTTCCGATTATTTTTTTCCGCATAATAATATATTAAAAATAAAAAAGTTGAAGAAACTATTATATCTGCTATAGCACCTGGGTTTAGCTTGTTTTCAATTAAATACGATTCGAATTCTTTAACTCCTATCTTACCATCTAAAACTTCTTTAGCATACTTTTTAACGATTTTAGCATACTCTAAACCACTGGTTTTTATAATATGAGAATCTTCATACCTAGATAATAACGAAATATAAACATGTTCAACAGCTTTTCTCAAACTAAATCCCTTACTTATGAGTTTATAAATCTTTTTAGACGTATCGATTGTTATGGGGTAACCTTCTAGATACTCTTTTGCTATTAAATCGTATTTTGGTGTATATTTCATAATCTCATATAAATTTATATTGTTCCTTTTTATAATTTTAAACGAATTTTCATCGTATACGTTTAAACGATTTACATTAGGTATGTTTGCATTTGATATCACTATCGCTTTATATAAATCTATTGTATCCTTGTATGTTGTACTCTTCAATACCTTTATACAATTTTTAGATAAGTTTTCAAGGTTATCTCTTACTATTGAATATACAACTGCTACTAAGAGTGGATATGATAACATAACTATACCTAGATTTGTATTCGATTTAACATATTTTCTAGTATTGATTAATGCTTTCTTCATGTAGTAACCGATTCTTATATTTCTTAAGGGTAATTTTCTTCTTATTACTTTATAACTTTTTTCCGTTAATATTCTCGTAGGATTAAATATCGCAATCGAACTTATTATAAAATCTTCAAACGATACATCTTCAAAATCTAAAAACCTCGAGACATTTCCAGGTTTGTATGAACATACATCTATTATACAGGATATTGTTAAAAGTTCTGGGATCTTATTAATTATAGCTTTTATTTGCATGTGAAGTATATCTCCCTTATAGTTTTATTTTTATAATATATTTTAATACGAAAAGATTCATTTGGATGATAAGTCTCGAATCTAAAGATGTTAAGAGGAGGAAGTTCTTTGATGGTTATTGTATCATATAAAGAGTAATTTTCATAATACATCTTTATTGTTACATTATATATTGGTTCTTTCATAGAATTATATATTCCAATTCTTATCCTGTTGTTTTCTAAACAATTTGCTTCAAAAACTTCAATCGTTTGTATGGGTTTAACGATTTCATATAATTTTCCTCCCTCTCTTCTTATCTCTGCTGTCTTTATAAAAGTATAAGCTATACTAAAAAGAACAATTACCATTACCATTATTATCAACGTTGTAAATATCGTTGATTGATATTTCATAATTAATATGCATCTACAACAACAGCGAATGTTTTGTTTTTTCCAATCTCAATCCTCGTATACTCAAGTTTATCTACTCTAACCGGGATCATTAGATATTCATCCGTAAAACTATACACATCCGTAACTTGAACATAATAAATGTCCGGATTTTGTATCGTTTGACGATTTGCTAAGTCTACGAAGAATTTAATTTTAATAGAAGATATGTTAAACGTTGTTGGAGAGATATAACGTAATGTAAAACTTCTCAACGTTACATTGCCCCCACATGCTTGTAATCCAAATTTCATTACCGTTATATTATAGGAAGGTGGGGATATGAAGATCTTCTTCACACTTTTCTTCCATATTAATTCAACCGATGCAACAAGGGTGAAATTGTTTTGTTCCGTAATGTTTGTTGTATTACATACCAAATCTATATAATATCTATAACGATATAAACCAACATAAGATTCATTGCAATCGAATTCAAGTCTATAATATGCTTTCAGTTTATCTCTTGATATGTTCATCGTAAGATTTTTAATTGTGAATAGATCATCCAGTTCAATTGTTGCGTTTAAAATTTTTGCATTTGATGAAACGTTAAATTCAATAAATCTATTTGAAATTTCACCTTTTGGAAATGTAAAGTTTAATATTATATTTCTTTCCAGACCATAAATGTTATAAGGCAGAGAAACAGTCCTAGGAACTAATACGTAGTAATTTCCCCATAATCTGACATAATCATTACCTTCCAAATCATACATTCTAACCTTTATTTCTTTACATACATATCCTGTTAAAGATACATTTGCTAGAAATCCAGTTATACCTGTTTGCCAGTTGGAATCATATATAACTATATTATCACAATAAACCCATACTCTCCAAGTATCTCCGTCCGAATCATAATAGTTTAACGTTATCCATCCATACGTTATATTTCTAGCAATATTGAAATCAATAACAGTATAATATCCCGTATCATAATATCTTATACCAGTATCATACGATCCTTTATATTGAATAAATTTTTCAAGGGGTTTACTAATATCTAAAGCGTTTGGATTTCCAAAGTAAATAGAAAGATTTAAATTCTCTCCAATACCTATAGCTGGTATTACAACTAAAAATTCCTTATCGCTTTTTCGTTCATAGTCTAATAATAATTCATATTCGGAATCATACTCTGGTTCTATTATATATGAAGGTATATTATCAGCATATTTTCTGACTCTTATCCAATCGTAATAAGTATCAACACTTACTGGACTTATAATGAAATATTCAACATATGTTCTTATACTTAAATTAAAAGGCCTTATTACATTAGCACTAGTAAAGGATGTCAAACTATTATATGTTCCGGATAATGTTAGTTGGTAAGTAGTACCATCTATTATATACTCGAAACTAAAATTACCTTCGACAAAATCAGGAACATTCTCAAATGATGTAATTGTATCATCAATCCATTCAAATATTATATTGCCAAATATAGATAAGAATATTGATATTGACAATCCCGTTCTTTGATTGTTTGAATCTATTATATATAAGGATGCAACATCACCAGTACCTTCATACCAGTCAAGGTTTCTCCAAAAACCTTTTCCTTCCCATATATATCGTTGCTGTGAAAATTGTTTTCTAGTTATGAATTCATATCCACAAACGTCCAGTGATGAATATGCATATACGCGTAAATAACCATTCTCCAATCTATATTCTTTTAAGCAACCTATTCCTGTATATTCAACAATTCTCCACTTACTTAAATTTAGTATAATCGTGTTGAAATCATCATAAAAATCAAAAACGCTTTCCCCATTAACAGCAGTTTTTACATCTTCTTCTAGATATATTATAATATAGTTAAGTGCTGAAATATTTATTTTAACCCATATAACATTACTTATTGTTTCATTACATTCACCATTTAATTGTTCAAAGCAATAAGGTATAAGAGTATTATTCTCATCATAAATCTTTAACTTATTCCTATCTATTGGAATTCCCGAAATGTCGATTCTCAGCTGGTAATCTGTTAAATCATAACTATTTGGATTATATATTGTAACTTTATATCTCTTAAATTTCTTCATCGTAAATCTTATATCAAAATAGTTAAGTTTTGCTTTGAATGCGTATAAATTAAACATTTCATTATCACTTAAAGCTCTATCGTAAAATCTTATCTCATCCATTATTCCTTTAAAATAACAACAGTTCTGAATTGTTGTTAAGTTATGTAAAATCATTGATCCTAGAGAATATCCTATAGATGCATTTCCCAAATGAATAGGAATAAAGAAGTCTATAAGCGTAGAATTTACAACACGTCCATTTACATATAATTTTAATGAAGGTGGATATGAATAATAATCAAAAACATAACCAATCATTTGCCACGATTTATTCTTTATATTTGCTGTTATGTATGCTATTCTTAAACCACTATCTCTATAAGCTACTAAAAATATTTTTTCATTCAATATATACATACTTAATCCGGAGACATCATCTCCTTCTTTATATATCATTTGTAATCTATTGATATCTTTTGGATAAATCCAAAATATACCAGTTCTAGTATATATTGGAGATGAAAAGTATGTAACATTGGATACATCAATGTAATCATTTATTCCATCAAATTCAAGCCCTTTATTTTCATATCCCTCAACATATCTCGCATATCCTTTTATCATACCATGATTTTCAAGACCTGAAGTATCATATGCAAGATATCCATCTATTTCAAAATGGTAACTCAAAAACAATTTAGATTCGTTAAAAATGGGATTACTTAATGGCATGGTTATATTGTATAAGATTGATGAATAATTGTTAGATAGTTCTATAGGATATTTGAACGGAAATGTAATATTATACCATGCAAAGGATATATTAAAAAGAATAGTTATAAAAACTATTAATAAAAATTTTTTCATAAGAAAAAAGAAAAATTCTTAACTAAACTTAACTTAAAATTTAATATGCTAATTTCAAAACAAAACGTTTTTTTACCCTGTTGTAAGAGCCCGGAATATTATAATAAATTAGCTGAAATATATGATGATTTATATTTAAATGAACAACTGGAAAAAATTAACCTTATATATAAAATCTTAGGAAAAAGAAGTTATGGACGTTGTGTTGATTTGGGTTGTGGAAGTGGTATTTCAAGCATTCTATTGAAAAAAATATGCAAAGAGGTTATAGGTGTAGATTATAGTATTGAAATGTTAAAGCGTTCTAAAAGTAAAAGTTTCAGAAATTTGATACTAGGATCAATTGAATATCTTCCTTTAAAGTTTGATTCTTTTGATTTTATTCTCTCCTTATCTACACTTCATGACCTAAAATATTTTAAGCTTGGAGTTTATGGTATCTATAAAATAATGAAACGAGATTCTGAAGCAATAATTTCTTTTAGAAAAGAATTCGATGAGAGATTTAAGATTAAACATTATTTGAGTAAGCTCTTCATAATAATTGATAGAAAACAAGCTCTCAAGGAATGGATTTATTATTTAAGAAAAAGGAATATTTGATTATAATTTTTTATGAAATATATTATTCTTGTACCTGATGGAGCGGCTGATTATCCAGTGGAAGAATATAGTAACAAAACACCTTTAGAAGTTGCAAATCTTGAGAATATTAGAGAAATAGAGAGACGATCAGAAATAGGATTGATAAAAACACTCTTCGATGATATGGATTACGGATCAGATGTAGCGAATATGACAATACTTGGTTATGATCCAAAAAAGTATTTAACTGGTAGAGGAGCATTGGAAGCGTTAGCTTTGGATATAAATTTACAGAGAAATGATGTTGCATTTAGATGCAATTTTATAACAGTTCAAAATAACATAATCATTAGTTATAACGCTGATAACATAACAACAGAAGAATCTCGTTCTCTAATAAAGGAGTTAAACGAACGTTTTAATCATATTGGAAAATTTTATACGGGTATTGGATATAGAAATATCTTTGTTACAAAATTGGATGTTGAGGAGATTAAAACATATCCTCCCCATGATATAGTAGGAAAAAATATCTATAATTATTTAATTGAACCAAGAAATAATCCAAAGATAAAGGAGCTTAACGATATGATAATTGAGAGCAGAAAAGTTTTAGAACCTCATGAAATCAATAAACATAGGAAGAAGAGAGGAAAGAAACCTGCTAATATGATATGGTTATGGGGACAGGGAAGAAAACCGGAAGCAATGAGTTTTTACGATAAATATAAGTTGAAAGCAGGTGTTGCAGCTGAAGTTATAGTAATAAAAGGAATAGGAAAATTGTTGCATATGGAAGTTCCAAATATTCCAGGAGCAACTGGAAGCTTTGATACAAATTACGATAATCTTGCAAAATATGCCATAGAATTACTAAAAAGAAACGATCTCGTATTTATACATGTTGAATCACCAGATGAAGCTGGACATGAGGGAGATTTTGAATTAAAAGTTAAATGTTTGGAAGAGATTGATAGAAGAATTGTTGGACATATACTAAATAAAATAAACGAAATCACAGATGATTTCAAGCTTGCTATTTTACCAGATCACCCAACACCGGTAAAAATAAGAACACATACGGGAGATCCAGTTCCGTATTTAATTTATTCAAGTAATAAAAATATCAAGAATTGTTTAAAATTCTGTGAGAGAGATGCAAGAAATGGAAAATTTTTAGAAGGTTTAAATTTCATGAGGTATTTTCTTAAATTTTAATTTTTTCAGACCTGCATGGGGTCATCATGTTTCAGTGCTTAATACCTTCATCATTATTTCATTAAATATTATCTATTAATTATGAGATATCCTTTAAGTTATCGTGTTAAAGAAATTAAAGAATTAACGTTAAAAATTTGTAACATTTCTAAAGACTGTTTATCCAGTGCGGTAAACTCTTTATCAGGAAATGTAAACGAAAGAAAAGATTACATCGAGAAGGTTTTTGATCTAGAGGAAGAAAGTGATTTGATAAACTTGCAAGTTGATGAAAAAGTTGCATCCTTAATTGCTACACAACAACCTGTTGGAAAAGATTTGAGATTCGCTATTAATATGTTAAAAATCTCGAGTAACTTTGAGAGAATATGTGATTTATCTACCAAAATAGCAATTATATCTAAAAAATATTTAAAAAATAATATATATTATATTGAAAAAATATTTGAGATTAAGAACGTTTTGGATGATATGTTTGAAATAGTAAGGAATTCCATTGAAACTTTTAATATTGAAAATTTAGAAAGTACCCTTAAAAGTAAGGATGATATCGTTGATGATTTACACATAAAGTTTTATAAAAAGGTAATAGATGATCTATCAAAAGACAATTCCAATGTTGAGCAAAAAATTGATTCTCTTTTTATTGCTAGATATCTTGAGAGGATTGGAGATATTCTAGGAAAGACCGGTGCACGAATAATATTTATAGAAACAGGTAAATGGGTATGGATTAAATGATTTAAAGTTTATATATGTATAACTATAAAATTATTTTTTATAACTTATACAAAGTGAGTATATGAGAACAAAAAATATCATGCGATTCATGATCATGATGAAATTGAATTTAAATCTTTATCAACCACTAAGTTTGGATAGGAGGTTAGCTGGATGGATTCTCTGATAAATGAAATAGTTAAAAATTATAGAAGACAAATTGGTCAAGGAACAGGGCATCCTAAAGGTGTTTCAATAAAAACTCAGCAAACAGAAATAGATAAAGAATTGGAAGAAATTTTAAAGGAAAGAAAGGCAAGAATAATAGTAATAGGGTGTGGTGGAGCTGGAAATAATACGATAACTAGAATGATGGAAGTCGGAATATATGGTGCAGAACTAATAGCAATAAATACCGATGCTCAAGATCTTTTATATACAACAGCTCACAGAAAAATTTTAATAGGAAAAAAACTAACTCGTGGCCTTGGTGCTGGAGGGGATCCACAAATTGGTGAAGATGCTGCTAGAGAAAGTGAGGATGAAATCAAAAATGTACTTGAAGGTACAGATTTGGTATTTATAACATGTGGACTTGGTGGTGGAACTGGAACTGGATCTGCTCCGATTATTGCTGAAGTTGCAAAAAAACTCGGAGCTTTAACAATAGGTATTGTTACGTTTCCTTTTACAATGGAAGGTGCTAGAAGAATTCAAAACGCAGCATATGGTTTAGAAAAATTGAGAAAATATGCAGATACCGTTATAGTAATTCCAAACGATAAACTATTGGAAATTGCACCATCATTACCAATAACTCTAGCATTTAAAGTTGCGGATGAAATTCTAGTTCGAGCAGTTAAAGGAATAACTGAATTAATAACAAAACCTGGTTTAATAAACCTCGACTTCGCAGATATAAAGGCTGTGATGAAAAATGGTGGCCTAGCAGTTATAGGTATGGGTGAGAGTGATAGTGAGAATCGAGCTGCTGAAGCTGTAGAGAAAGCGATAAGAAATCCACTTCTCAGTATAGACATATCAGGAGCAAAAGGAGCGTTAATAAATATAACAGGTAGTGAGAATCTAACATTATCAGAGGCAGAAAAAGCTGTAAGTTTAATAACGGAGAAATTAGATCCGAATGCAAATGTTATATGGGGTGCAACATTAGATGATAGTTTGAAAAATCTGTTAAGAATTATTGTTATTATAACTGGTGTAAGATCTCCACAAATATTTGGAAGAATTGGGGAAGAGAAGAAAGAAGAAAAAGATATCGATAAAATGCTTGAAGATTCTATAAAAAAAGAATCCATAGATGATTCTGATATTCCAAGGATTTAAACGTTTAATAAAATTTTACTTGTGAAAAATTTCTCTAACATTATGGGTGTTGCAAAAATAACCTCTGAAGCTGCTAGATATTATTCATATAGAGAAAAAATATTAGCCGAGGGGATTAGCTTACTATTAAATGCATCTGAAAGATTAAAAGAATATGATGAACAAACAATTGAGAGGTTGGGTGATATCGCATACTGGCTTCTACCCTATGCTCCAGGATATGCTGGAAAATTGTTGATCGTTATATATAGAACTCTTTGGAAATTGGTTAACAAAGATGAAAAGAAGTTAAACGTAATTAGTTTAGAAGAACTTGAAAAAATCATTAACGAAATGAAACAAAAGATTTAATATATGGGATTAATTCTAAGTAACGAAGAACTCGAATATTGTAAAAATAAGATAGTCAACTTTATAAAATCTGAAACAAAACAGGCAAATGCCTCTTATGGTATTGTAGCAATTAGTGGTGGTATTGATTCAACACTTACTTTATTTCTTGCAAAAGAGGCTTTAAAAGATAGATTAATAGCATTAATCATGCCAGAGAGAGGTGTGACGAGAGAGGAGGATATAGAAGATGCCAAAAGAATAGCTGAAAGTCTTGGAGTAAAACACTATACTATTGAAATAAACAATATTATAAAATCATTTGTAAAAACTTTTCCAAAGATTAAAAGCGAAAACGAACTTATAGCTTTCGGAAATCTAAAAGCAAGGATAAGAATGTGCTTAAATTACCTGATGGCTAACTTAACCAACGGTATAGTTATCGGTACAGGAAATAAAACGGAATTGTTACTTGGATATTTTTGTTATGATGAGAGAACAAGAGTCCTTACTCCAGAAGGTTTAAAAACATATAAAGAATTAAAACCCGGTGATAAAGTCTTTTCGATCAATCTTAAAACTGGAGAGGTTGAGGAAGCACTTGTAAAGAATGTTTATGTCTTCAACTACGAAGGTTATATGATTAAAATCGATGATGGAAACGTGGATCTCCTTGTAACACCAAATCATAGAATGTTGGTAAAGGATAAAAACGATACGCTTACTTTTGTTGTTGCGGAAGAATTTTTAAATAACGAACAATACATTCCTTTACCAAAACCTTGGTGTGGATTAAGAGATTCGGAATATATCTTTGTTACTAATGTTAATGAGAATGTGCTAAAAAAAATACCTACCAAATTTTTGTTCTATATGATTGGATTATATCTTGGAAAGGATGTTTATTTCAAAGAAAAATCAAAGAAAAATGGTTCCATAAATCTTCCCTTACCAGATAAAAATGAAGCTAAAGAAAAACTATTAGAAATTTTGAGAAAATTTGACATAAAACATGAAATCCATAAAGATTTTGTTAGAATTAATTCAAAAGCATTATATGAAATATTTAGTCAGTGCGGAGAAGTTTCCGAGAAAAAAAGAATACCGAGATGGGTGTTAAAATATCCTGCTGATAAATTAATTTGGCTTTACAAAGGGTTAATTGAGAGCAATAATCATGATAACAAAAACCTTCGAATACGATCTCTACAATTAGCTTTGGATGTTGTTGAGCTCTGTTCAAAATTAGGATCGATAGTAAAAGTTGTTAGAAGCTCTTCTGGATTTTATTCGCTTACTATCTTGAACAAATTAAAAGTGATTAAAATAAATCCTAAAAACGTTTCCAAAGTTTATTATAAAGGTATTGTATGGTGTCCAGATGTACCACCTTATCACAATCTTTTAGTTGAACGAAATGGAAAATTTGTTTTTTGTGGAAACACAAAATATGGTGATGGTGGTGTTGATATACTTCCTATAGGAGATCTCTATAAAACTCAAGTAAAACAGTTAGCTAAATACGTTGGCATTCCGGATAAAATTATCAATAAAACACCTTCATCCGGATTATGGAAAGGACAAACAGACGAAGACGAGTTAGGAGCAAGTTATGAGGTTATAGATAATATACTATACAAGCTATATGATGAAGGTAAAAGTGTTGAACTCGTAGCTAAGGAACTAGGCGTTAGTGTCGAAACAATATTGAGATTTAAAAAGATGGTTGAGAGAAATTATCATAAGAGACAAGGGCCTAAAATTTTAAAGCTTTTTTAATGTTAATTTTAAATTAAATATCTAGACATATATCAATAAGAGGGCCCGTAGCTCAGCCAGGTAGAGCGACCGGCTCATAACCGGTTGGTCGTGGGTTCGAATCCCACCGGGCCCACCATTCAACTAGTTTTTATTTAAATACAAAAATATTTAAACTTCGTATGATGAAAAATTTAAAACAATATTGATACTAGAGAATATACTAATAAATTTCGAACAGCTTCGATTATACCAAACAATTTTATCTTAATTTTATAATTCAGTCTTGATATTTGTTGATAAATTCTTAAAATTATATCAATAAATAATATATAAAATGGTACAGTTCTTATAAATAATATCAACAGCAATATCGAAACAATATAAAACAAATAAAGAATGGTCTTATTCTCTTCCTTAACTCTTAAAAATGCTTGAGAAGTTGCTATAAAAGAATATGCGACAGGAAATAGAAAGAGCTTATATTCAGATACATTTGCTGAAAAAAGTATAAAATATGAGTGCATCGAAATTAAAACACCACCGATTATTGAATAATACTTCGGTTTTATGTTATAAAAAATTAAAAACGTGCAAATTATTACAATTAAAAGTATTATCTGAAAAATATATTTTTGATAAGACTTAATGAGTAGGGGTAAGTAAACTAAAAATATTAATGAAGAACCTATAAAAAATTTTATAAATTCTTTTTTTCTCAAATGATCTAACATACTATCGGATAACATTAAGATTAAAAAGGAACCAATTATTGCTTCGAGTAAATATAAATTTAGAATTTTAACTTGAAGTAATGAGTAGATTAGGGTGGAAAGCCATATGAATATCAAACCATGCTCTCTTGGTATTCTAAACCACTTCATTTTTAAACCCTATAATATAACTTAAAGTTTTATGAACTAATTTCATTCCAAACGTTGGAGTTAAGAGATTATAAGATGTATAAAAACGTATAAAA
>JALTZH010000080.1:16596-17870 GCA_027051265.1 archaeon
TTATTATATTTATAAACGTGATTTAAAACTGTTCGTTAAAGTAAATACAAGAAAATAAAATTAGAGACAATCGTTGTAAAAAAATTAATTTTTTATGGAATATATTTCACACCCACTAATAAAGGAAGGAACCGTTGAAGCTAGAGTATATCAACAAGTTATAGTAGCAAATGCAACCGAAAAGAATACGATGGTTATTGCACCAACAGGATTAGGAAAAACAATAATCGCTATTTTATTAGCAGCTCATAGATTACACCTGTTTCCGGAAAGTAAAGTGTTAATGTTAACACCTACAAAACCACTCGCCAATCAACATGCGGAAACGTTCAAAAGGATATTAAAGATTGAGGAGAATCGTATACTTTCTCTAACATCTGCAATACCTCCAGATTATAGAAAAAGGTATTGGAACTATGCTAAAGTTATAGTAGCTACTCCCCAAACGATAGAAAACGACTTAATTGCTGGAAGATATAATTTACGAGAGGTTTCACTTCTAATTTTTGATGAAGCTCATAGAGCTGTTGGTAACTATTCCTACGTATACATAGCGAAACAGTATGTTAAGCAAGCACTAAATCCTTTAATCCTAGCTATAACAGCATCTCCTGGATATAACGAGGAGAGAATTCTAGAGGTATGTAGAAATCTATTCATACAAAATATCGAGATTAGAACGGAAAATGATCCGGATGTCAAACCTTATATAAAAGAGGTTAAAATCGAATGGATAGAAGTTGATTTGCCAGAGGTTTATAAAAAGATTAAAAAAAATTTAGATCTAGCTCTAAAATTAAGAATAAAGGAATTAAAAAACTGGAACATAAATGTAGAAACATTATCAAAAAAGGAATTACTTAAAATAAGAGAGAATATTCTGGAAAAAATTTCAAAGGATAAAAATTTTAATGGTTATGATGCTCTAATAAAGATTCTGGAATGTATATATCTGTTGCATTCGATAGAGCTCCTTGAAACGCAAGGAATAAAACCGATGTATAAATTTCTCTCAAATTTATCTTTAAAGAAATCGAAAGTTTCCAAATCGTTATTTTCCGACAATTTGGTAAGAGAAGCGTTTGAGCTTTCAGCTAAGAATACGAACATTTCTCATCCTAAAATTGATAAGTTGAAAGAAATATTAAAAAAAGAAATTGAAAAGAACTCAAAGGTTTTAATATTCGCACAATATCGTGAAACCGTTAGAAAAATTTACGAAGAAATATCAAACATCGAAGGAGTTAGAGCTCAGATATTCATAGGGCAATCAA
>JALTZH010000081.1 GCA_027051265.1 archaeon
TGTTAGTTTCTTAGCCTCCTCTATATATTTGTCAGCTTCTATTATCAACAATCTTGTTTTTTCATAGTTCTCTTCGTTGAAACTTTTAATTATTTCCTCGTACCTTCTTCTTAGTATGTCTATATATCCCTTAAGTTTTTCGTTCTTTTTTCCTGCCAGTTCTAATTTCTTATAAGTAATTTCAAGACTCGTTATCTCGTTTTCCAATCTTGTTATTTCGTTTAAAATATCCTTAACCTCTTCATTTGGTATTATTTTAACAACTTTTTGATACGACTGTTTTAACGTTCCATTATCATAAACGGCTGTTATTTCTATCCTTGATAGAAGAATACTAGTTCCAGTCATTGTATTCTTTGGAGAATCTCTTATCCTCAATCCTGGTGTCTTTCCTAAGATAAGTATTCTTATCCTTTTAGTTTCTCCCTTAACTTTAATTTCTGCAAACTTTCCCTCTATGCTCTGATCGTTTACCCTAATTATTGGTTCCTTAACTCCTGTAGTTACTCTAACAATATATTCTTTTGGTATTATTTTTTCTTGAAGAAATTGTATTGCGAATTCTGCAGATATACTTTCACCATATGTGTATTGGTTTTTATAGCTTTCTTTACTTATTATGAAAATTTCTTCTGAAAACACTAGAGGAAACAAAACGAGAAATATTAGAACAATTTTAAAGCTCTTCGATGTCATATCTCCTAAACTCCTCATATATATTTACAGTTTTTTCTTCTTTGGTTAATCTTTCCTTTGTCTCTCTTGCAATTTTTAAAAGCTCCTCGATTCTTGGAATCTTTCTTATGTTGGATAATAACGTTACACATGCAACCTGTTTAACACCTGGTTGTGGATAATCTCCAGCTCTAACTTCTTTCGTGTTAAGAGATTCTTCCAACCATGATCTAGCTCTTTCAATTCCAACACGATCTAATTCTTCTGGAGGTCCAAGGAACAACATCAACGCTTTCTCAGCTGATCTGTAATCACATGGAATCAAAAGTTTTCCCATTACACTTCTCTTAGCAACGGATAATATCCTACTAGCCCTACCAACGTTATAATCGTTCTTTTTAAACAATTTCGATAAAAAACCTCTGGATTTTATCTTTTCTGCAGCATATCCTATCGTTGCTAAACTTGCATATGATGAATTTGTTCTTAATGTGTTAAATATATCACTAGCATCAATAACTTTCTCTCCTATCATTTCACGGTTCCTTATTTCACCTGCTCTACACAAAAAGCTTACTCTCTTAACTATTTCTATATTTATTCTCTCGTATGCATCTCTTAGATTTTCTCCAGGTCTTATAAAAGCGTCGTTATCTACTAGTATAATTGCATCACAACTTCTAAGCAGAGATAAAAGACTCCTTGCAGCATTATATGCAAAGAGAGATCCTTCGCTCTTAGCGGGTAAGATACCTATAGCAAAAACAGGTTCATCATATATTTCTTTTAATTTGGAGGCAACTACTGGTATTGAACCACTACCCGTCCCACCTCCAAGACCAGCTATTAGTATAAATGCATCAATCGTTGAGATGTCCATCTTCGCAATCTTACCTAAAATTATATCGATTTCTCTTCTAGCAATTTCTGCAGCCAATTTATTATTCGTACCAACACCATGTCCCTTGACGAATGTTTCTCCTATTAATAGTCTGTTATCTTTAGGTATATGTTTCAGAGAAAGAAGATCTGCTATTGCGGTGTTTATAGCGATCGCTTCGAAAGTATGAGGTACTGGACTCTTCCTATCTTCTTTTATAAATAAATCTGCTATTTTGCCACCTGCCTGACCTAGACCGATTATCAAGGCTTTCATATATTTAATTAAAATCGTTTAAATATTTTTCATTTCTTAAGCATTGTTACCTTTTACATTTTTTTTTTATTAAATGAAATTTCTAATGAAATCTAAATTAATACTAAGTAAATCCGTTGAAGAAAATATTTTGTATAAGTTATTAAACGAAAGCAAAAATCTTCTAAGAAAAGGAGTACCGAAAGATGGCAAGGTTCCTGAAATAAAAAGTCTTGAAATTTTAAACAATGAAATTATAATAACATTGGAATCAGATAGATATGTTAGACCTCATGATGCTATATTAAGAATAAAAAAATTCCTTGACAGAAACCTATCTAAATATAAATCATCTGTAAGAGATGTAATTGTTGAACATTATGAAGCTGAGATTAAATTTAAAGAGACAGTGCCATCGAAAATAAAACTACCTTTTGTTGATAAAATTGAAACTAGAGGACATACTGCTAGAATAATATTCAAGGATGTTGATCTTGAAGCATTAGAGAAGAGGTACGTCGATAAAGTTATAAAAAGACTTGAAGAAAAAATTAAAGAGAAGAAGATAGCTGGAAAAGTTGAATATACAAGAGTAGTTAAAGAAAGCGTAAAAAAAATCGATAAGTATAAATTTAAATGTGATCCAACTCCAGTATTAGAAAGAGAAAACTGGGTGATGAGATTTTCAAGAGGAGTATGGATCATTCTTCCAAGTTATGCTTCATTGATGAGAGCTATCGAAGAATTGATAATTGAAAAAATTGCAAAACCTCTCGGTTTTGAAGAGATAATGTTGCCAAAAATTATACCATTAGAAGTCATGAAAAGGAAAGGACAGCTCACAGGTATTCCAAATGAAATGTATTATGTATGTCCTCCAAAAAGTAGAGATAAAGAGTTATTTGAGGAATTTATAGACTATGTTAAAATAACGGGTAAAATTCCAGGAGACAAACTTAAAGATTTAATAGATAATCCTGAATATTGTTTAGCATATGCACAATGTGAACCATTTTATGAAATATTCTTTAGAAAAATAATAGATTTGGATAAGTTGCCTTTAAAATATTTTGATAGATATGGCCCAACATATAGATACGAAGCTGGTGGTTTAAGAGGACTTGAAAGGTTGACAGAATTTAAAAGAGTAGAGTTCACGTTTATTGGAAAACCTGAGGATGTTATAGAAATAAGAAATAAGTTGGTAGAAAAGTCTATAGAAGTTATTGACAAGATATTTGATTTGGAATGGAAACTGGAAGCAACTACTGCTGTATATTTGGAACATGCTGGATTAAAAGAAGAAGAAACAGCTGACTATGTGAGAACTTACGATATATCTGTTGTTCTTCCATTTGAAACACCATCTAAACCTGAAAGAACATTGGAAATAGCAAGCTTTCACGTACATGAAGATTTCTATGCAAGAAATTTCAAATGGAAAGAAAGAAAGAATAGAAAAATATGGAGCGGATGTGCTGGTCTCTCACCAACAAGATGGAGTTATGTTTTCATTGTCAGATATGGAATCAATTATGAAGATTGGCCTGATGAAATTAAAAAGTACATAGGAAAAGAGTTACCTAAATTTGATAGAGCTACATTTGTTGGATAGCTTTAGATTTTAATAATATTTTTATTTTTATGGTTAAAGCAAAGAAAAAGCTTAAAAGATGGTTTACAATTCTAGCACCAAAATTGTTTAAAGAAGTCCCTATAGGAGAAACAATATGCGATGCTGGTGAGGAACAGTACTTAATAGGTAGAACTGTAGAGACGACGGTTACGGATTTAACTGGAGATATAATGAAAATGCACATGAAACTCATTTTCCAAATCTCTGATGTCAGAGGGCAAAATTGTTATACCGTGTTTAAGGGATTTGTATTAACTAGAGATTATGTGAGAAGTTTAATTAGAAGAAAGACAACTAGAGTTGAAAGTATTAAAGATTATATAACCAAGGATGGTTGGCATATAAGAGTAAGAGCTCTCACAATATTAGATGGAAGAGCAAAAACATCTCAAGAGGAAGCTGCTAGAGAAATAATGGAAAATGTTATAGAAAAAAATGTTAAAAATCTAACGATGGATGAACTTCTAATGAAGATTATTGATTATAAATTACAGCAAGAAATAAGTAATGAGGTAAAAAAAATAAAGAAACCAAGAAACGTTGAAATTCGAAAGATAAAAGTTATCAGGTATGGTCCTGGAATAAAATTTGGAACAATAGAGGTAGAAAGTAAAAAGGAAGCAGCCGTCTCTTAATTTTTATCTTCTAGAAAAATTTGCTTTTTGTTGATGAGAAAAAATTAAATATTATAATATAATTCTCTTTATTCTCTTATCGTATAACACTGAAAATACTTTATGTAAAA
>JALTZH010000082.1 GCA_027051265.1 archaeon
GATTATATGGAGATTGAGTATGATTAAGAAATATGATGAACCAATTAATTATAAACAATTATCAGATGAAGAAAAAGAAGAATTAAAACAGGAAATGTTTAATATTTTTTGTGAATTAAAAAAGAATAATATAACAATTGAAGTAAAACCTAAGGATATATCAAATGAAGTATTAAAAAGGTTTAATATTGTTATTTCTCCCCAAACAGTAAAAGTTATTAAACAGACTGAGAAATGGGATAAAAAATTAATGGTATCAACAGGTGCTGGTGTAATAGATAGTATTAAGGAAACAATATTTGATGATAATAGAAGTTCATTAAATTTGAGAAGTTATGAAAGAGAATTATTAAGATCAATTAAAGTATTTATGGGTAAAAGGTTTAAGGAGTTACAAGATTTAGCAGATAAAATATATGTTGAAATAAAAGAAGTTAAAGCAACTGATAAGGAATTTTGGAAAGGATTAATGAATTATTTGATGGTACATGATAGACAAGTAAAAATGTTAGAAGTTATAGGTATTGATAAAATAATGGGTGAATTATTAGAGAATAATGAAGGTGGAATTGATATGAATAAGATTATTGAATTATATGAGATAGCACAACAAAATGCAAAAATAATTAAAGAAATGATTGAAAAAGAAGATAATAAAATAATAAATGTGGAAATAGTTGATGATGAAAAATAAAACAATATTATTTGATGATTTAAAAAATATTTTTAGAAAGTCAATAGTAATATTAGCAGATTATGAGAATATTTATCCTACACCTGATGAGAATGAGAAAGGTTTTGTTTATCCTCACATTGATTTATTTTATCCTGAATATGCTAATAAATATGGAACAATAGTGATAATAAAGGATAAAATTGAAAATATTGATGATTTATGTTTAACATTATTACATGAACTAATCCATTTATATTTGTATAGTAAAGATATATATTGCCATGATGAAGAATATATTGAAAATGAAGCAAAAAGGATATATGAGATTAATAAGAAAAGTGTAAAAAAGTTAATAAGAGGTATGGTTGAAAATGTTATTGATAGATAATGAATTTGATAAATTTGTTTTGAATTTTAGGTTATATGAAAAAATGAGAGAAAATCCATTCTTTTTTAATGATTTAATGTTTAAGTTTCATTTTTATTCAAAACAGAAAGAGATATTATATGCTGTTAAAAATTATAAAAAAATTGCTGTTTATTCATGTAATAATGCTGGTAAAACATTTACATTAGCTTTCATGTTTCATTGGTTATTACAAACTAATCCATATTCAATAGTGTTAACAGTATCTCCAACATTTCAACATCTTGAAGCTACAGTATGGAGGACTATACATTGGATGAAAGAACAAGCTAAGGGTAAATTAGCAGGTGAGCCTTTTAAAACTGAATGGGTTATAAGACCTCACTGGTATGGTTTAGCATTATCACCAGCACAGCCTGAAAGATCACAAGGTTTTCATTCTCAAGGTGGAACATTTATTATTGTTGATGAAGCTTCTAATGTTGATGATAAAATATATGAAGCATTGGAAAGTTTATTAACACAAGAAAATTCAAAAATAGTATTACTTGGTAATCCTATAAGATCTGAAGGATATTATTATAGAACATATTTTGATCCAACATTTTATAAAATCAGAATATCAGCTTTTGATACTCCTAATTTTACAGGTGAAGATATGCCTGATCATGTTAAAAAAGTTATGCTATCGCCAGAATGGGTAGAAGATGTTGAGAAAAAGTATGGTAAAGAAAGTAATTATTATAGATCAAGAGTTTTAGGATTATTTCCTATTTCTGATAGTGAGCAATTATTTTCATCAACAGATATTGAATTTTGTATGTCTGATCAAGTATTACAAGAGAAAAAAATTCCAACAACACCTAAGGTAATAACATGTGATATTGCAACAGAAAAAGGAGATAACAATGTTTTAATATTTTGGGAAGGGTATGTACAAAAAAAGATATTTGATTTTGGTGGAGTTGATACAATGAAAGTTGTTGGATATTTGATTAAGGCAATTGAAGAATTTGAACCATCTTATATTGTTGTTGATAGCACAGGTGTTGGTCAAGGTGTTTATGATAGATTAAATGAATTAAAAAGACAAGGTGTAGTTAAATGTGATGTTTATGGAATTAATTTCAGTGAAAAACCATTTGATAAAAAATTTGAAAACATTAAAGCTGAGATGTGGTTTAATCTTGCAACATTTGTTAGAAATCATGAAGTTAAGTTAATAGAGCATGAAAGGTTAAAAATGGATTTATTAGTACAAGAAGCAACAGTTAACTCTAAAGGACAGATAAGAATGATTGATAAAAAGAAGATTATTGGAAAATTAGGAAGATCACCTGATTATGGAGACGCAACAGCATTAAGATTTGTAACAAGTTATAAAAAATCAGGTATTGCTGTTGTATAAATTAATAATAGGAGTAAGAAATGGAAAAAAATAATAGAAAAAGTAGTGAAAAAAAAGTAGGTGTTGGAAAAGTAGAAATTAAAAATTTTTTTGGAAACATAATTAATAAGGAAATGTCTTTATCTGATATTCCTTCTTTATCAACATTGTTTGCATTATATGGTTATAAAGGTTTAGCTGGTGCATGTATAGATGTTATAGCAAATTCAGTAGCAAGCAATGAATGGTATTTGTTAAAACCGAAAAATAAAAATAAAAAAATAAATTATGAAATAATAACTAAGGATAGAAAACCATTACCTGATGAAATAGTTAGTGAAGATGATGAAATTTATAAATTATTATTAAAACCTAATCCTATTTTTGATTGGTATGAGCATATACAATTTCATCAAATATTTATGGAAATAAGAGGAGAAAGTTATTGGTATTTAGCAAAGGATGGATTAGGTAGGGTTAAAGAGATATGGTTAATTCCTCCATTTTTTGTTAACCCTGTTAAATCAATAAAGAAGAATACACATCCTTATGAAATTGAAAGATATGATGTTTATACAATAACAGGTACAGTACCTGTTGATCCTGATGATATAATTTATTTTAGAAATCCTAATCCTTATAATCCGATAAGAGGAATTGGAACACTGGAAAAAGCTGTTATAGAAAGAGATCTGAATATATTTTCAAAGATTTATGCAAGAAACTTTTTTAAGAATGGTGGTATCCCTGCAGGAATATTAGTAACAGAACAGAAAATACCTGAAGATGAATTAGAAACATTGAAGAGAATATGGAGAGATACTTATGGTGGTTTGGATAATTCATGGAAAATAGCATTTTTATGGGGTGGTTGGAAATATCAAGAAATATCAGTAGATCCATCGGCAAGAGAATTTATGAGTTTAGGTGAATGGTCAAGAGATGATTTATTGGCAGTTTTTGGTGTTCCTGCTTCAAAGTTAGGAATAGTTAAAGATGTTAATAGAGCTAATGCACTTGTAAATGATATAACATTTGCAAAGGAAACAATATTACCCAGATTAAAAAAATTAGCAAGTAAAATAAATTATGAGCTATTCCCTAAAATTGGTGCTAATGGATATTATTTATCATTTAAAGATCCTACACCACAAAATATTGAAATAAACATAAGAAAATTAAGATATGGTGCAATGTTTGGAATATTAACATTAAATGAAGCGAGAGATTTAATAGGATTACCACCTGTACCTGATGGTGATAAAATTTATGTACAACCATTAAAATCAGTAACAGAATATGAAAATTTAGAAAGATTAATAGATAAAATAATGGAAGATGATGAAGGATTTGATTACTAAAGAAGCAAAAGATTTAATTACCAAAGAAGCATTTGTATGGTTATACTATCATAACAGAATTTTAAAAATATCAAGAGGATTTCAAAATAAGTTAAGGGCTTATTTTTCTAATATGTACAAAGATATTATAAAAAATAGTTATAAATTTGATTATGATAAATGGTTAAATGAATTGGTAAAACTTTATTCTGAAGAGGTAACAAAAGGATTGAATTTAGGTATGGATAGAGGATATAAAGAATTATCAGCAGATGAAATAGCTTTAATTAATAGAAATGTTATTGAAAATAAATTTGCTAATTTTATTGCAGTTGAAGGATATTTAATATGTTCATCCATCATGAAAACTACTGAAAAATATTTAGATCAAATAAATA
>JALTZH010000083.1 GCA_027051265.1 archaeon
GTGCTAAAAAGAAAGCGAAAAAAGTAATAGGTCCAAATACGCCTGGTATAATAAATGTAGAGAGAAGTAAGTTGGGTATAATGCCGTCAAACATTTTTAAAAGAGGAAATGTTGGAATTGTTACAAGAAGTGGAACGCTTAGTTATGAAATAGCTCTAGCACTAACGGAAAATAATTTAGGACAATCATATCTCATAGGTATAGGAGGAGATTACGTTGTATGTTCGGATTTTGTTGATGTATTAAAATTCTACGAAAATGATCCTTATACGGATATTGTTATATTGATTGGAGAGATCGGTGGAACATTAGAAAATATCGCAGCGGATTATATAAAGAGGATGAAAAAACCCGTTATAGCATATATCGCTGGAAAACATGCTCCTAAAGAAAAAAGACTTGGACATGCTGGAGCTATTGTTCAGAAACATGGTGAAGATGCTAATACTAAAATTAATCTGTTGAAAAGAGCTGGTGCTTACGTTGCTGATACGATATATGATATACCAAAAATTATAAAAAACATTTTAAAATAGAAATAATAAAATCAATAAATAATTAAGTATTTTGTTTAATATATTTTAATTTTATTTTTATTAATGAAATTAACATTTCAAGTATATCTTTAATTCTTAATTTAGAACCTTTCATGTTTTTCCAAGAGATAGGAATTTCAACAACATTTATTCCTAATTTTTTCATTTCGAATAACAACTCAACATCAAAGGCGTAATTCTTCACTTTCAATTTGTCAATTGTTTTTTCTATTAATTCTCTTTTGAATGCTTTACAACCGCACTGTGTATCTTTAAAACGTAATCCAAATAACAATCTCACAAGCAGATTAAAAACTCTACTTAAAAATCTTCGATAGAGTGATTGTTTTCTTATGATTTTCGAATCTTTTAGCCATCTTGATCCAATTGCTGCACCATATTTTTCTGCATACATGATAACTTTCATCATTTCCTCGGGAGGTGTGGAACCATCTGCATCGGTAAATGCTAATATTTTACCTTTAGCTACTTTAAATCCTTCTATTATAGCACCACCTTTTCCAAGACGATCCTTGAATTCTAAAATTTTAACATCGAATTTTTTGACAACGTTTTTCGTATTATCTATACATCCGTTTAAAACAACAATTATTTCAGCATTTTTAAATAATTTTGTATATGCTTGTAATGTTTTTTCAATTCTCATCTCTTCATTATGAGCTGGTATAACTATAGAACAATATTTTTCCATACTATCACATTCCTTACAGGTTAAAAGTTTTACATTTTAAGTTGGAAAGGAAGCTCATTTTCATATTTTTCATTGTTCATATTGTTCATCTTTTCATATTGTTAATTAATTATATTATTAAGAATGCTCTGCCTGTGCTGGATATTCTTACTACTACAATTTTAGTAAATTTTGAAGTTTTGAAAGCTTGATTTTAGTAACTATTAAGCTATTATTATATAAATTATATAAAAATATAATATAACAATATATTATATATTATTGTAATTTTTGTTTTTAGTTGTTTTTTAATGTTGTTAAATTTTAATTATATTTTTAGCCCGCGACACCCGTCTGACGTTGCATTATGCAACAGGATGAGGACGGGGCCCTTGCGGGTGTACACATTTTATAACTTCTTTTTCATCTCATAATATGCTTTTTCAGCTGCTTCAATGTTCTTTTTAACGATTTTCTTCGGTAGTCTTTTTTCAATTGCTTTCTTTAAAGATTCGATTGAAACAATTCCAGTTAAGGCAACGAAAGCTCCTGCCATTGTTGTATTTACAATAGGAACTCCAAGAGTTTCCAATGCGATTTTTGTTGCATTTATTCTATAAGTTTTATATTTATTAAATTTTATATCTTTTTCAGTATTTATTAAAATTATCCCATTTTCTTTAAGACCCTCAGTAACATCTATAACTCCAACAAGCGTTGGATCCTGTACTATTACATAATCTGGAGTATATATATGAAAACGCGCAAGTATTGGTTTGTCATCTATTCTAAGAAAAGCTTGTACTGGAGCTCCTCTTCTTTCAACACCAAAACTTGGAAAAGCTTGAACGTATTTGTTCTCAAGAAATGCAGCAATCGCTAGTATTTCAGCAAGAGTTACGGAACCTTGACCTCCTCGACCATGGATACGGATCTCAATCAATTTTCTCACCTCTTATATAAGATTTTATATGAGGTGATAAAATAAGATACGAATATATGGTTTTTGTTGTTTTGAGTAAATCATCCGAAGATTTACATATCATTACCCTTGGCTCCCAGTTTTTATCTTTTGTAGCGTTTATCACAACATCAACTATGTTATAATCTAAGCAATAAGAGAGAAGAGCTGTTGTCGTACCACCATCTTGTGCGAGTTTTCTAATCTTTTCATCTTTTGCTCTTGCGGAAAATATTTCTAAATATCCTCCAAAGAATTCTTCAAATTTCATGTTTTCTCCAGTATATACTAATTTTTTTATTTCATTTTTAGGCAAAAAAGTTCTTGGACAGGATAAGTAACATATATAACATTTTTCATCGCATTCTTCTACTTTTTCAGGATACGCATCTTTCATTATCAGATTTTTACAAACAGCAACACAGTTACCACATGAGGTACAATTTCCTTCTTCGATAACTTCTCTCTTTAGATCGTCAAATGTCTTCGTTTTGGATTGTTCATAAACATCTTTATAACTGAGTTCAAACGTTTTAACATAATTAACATGATATCCCGACATTTCTCTATATTTTATTTCTTTCAAATTGGATTCAAATTTATCCTTAGCTACAATGAGAAAAGGTTTTCTTTTTATCTCATTAACTCTTTCCAGATATCCAGCTTCTATTGCTCCGTTAACTATATCTTTTCCTTTTTTATTTCTAACTATAATGATATTGTATCCTTTTTTATATGCACCTACAGCTCCAATACTTATATCAGCTAATTCTGATGAGAAGTCAAGACATACGAAGCATGCCACTCTTATATAAGGTTTAGCCTTTTCCAGAGGAATCTCCTTAACTATTTCTTTATTTCTAAGAGCTTGGATCTTTTTTTTTCTTATCCTAAATTTATCAATTTCTTCCAATTTTATACCAAAATCGTCTTCAACCAATGCTCTGAAGCATCCATACATCCAATTTTCTCTGCAAAACAATCCTATCTTTAGGTGCACGTTTTTTATCCATGAAAATTCCTCCTCATCTTTATACAGTTCCAATTTTCTTAAAGCTTCTATTTGACATGGTAATCCAACGGTAGCAATTTTCATACCTTAAAATACGACAATTAACTAATGAAATTTTTATTATTATGAGAAGAAAGATTGGAAGAGGTTGGCATTCAACGATATACCTTACGGATAGAAAAACAGTAATAAAAGCCTTTAAGAAAGGAATGGTAAAGAATTTTCAAAAAGAGCTTCAGATGCTTACAATCTTAAAGAGTTATGATTTTGTACCAAAGATTTTAAATCATGATAGTAAGAAATTAGAAATAGAGATGGAATATATAGAAGGCTGCTCTCTTAAAGAATTTTTAAAAACAAACACAAATAAAAAACAGGTTTTAAATGTTATTAAGAAAATATTTAATATTTGTTATATATTAGATAGGATGAAAATACAAAAGGAAGAAATGATAAATCCTGAGAAACATATAATAATATCTGGAGATAGAGTGGTTTTTATAGATTTTGAACGAGCTATTGAAAAGGAAAAACCATCAAATTTAACACAGTTTGTCGAATATATATACAGAAGGAGAAATGTTCTTAAGAAATTCGGTATAGAAATTTCCAATAGAGATTGTATTATAAATTTATTAAAGGAATATAAGAAAACGTACTCAAGAAAAATTTTTGAAGAACTTTTTTATAAAATTTTTGGAGAAAAAATATAAAAAAGGAAAGATTATTCACATGTTTTGGTATTCGAAACTAGATAGTAATGAAAAATTTTGAAACTTTGAAAAATTTTACTTACTAATACACAAGCAACTACTATTTTGTTATCAACTCTTTATCAGATCATCTATTTCTTTAATAAGTTTCGCAAGTTTCTTACCTTTGTCTGTCAATTTTATAAATCTTTTTCTTCCTTTTTTAACTGTCTCTA
>JALTZH010000084.1 GCA_027051265.1 archaeon
ATTTTAAGCATCTCTTTAAACTCTTCTCCATGAATTTCCTCCTCGTTTAATTTCCTCCGGATTTTCTCCAATTCCTCGGCTATATCAATATCTGCACCGCCTTCCCTTGTAATTCTTTCCCTCACTTTAACAACTGCAGGGACTTTAATTATTGGCCCGGTTATTATTGCTTCTCCTCTATTCAACGAGGATAGATTTTTTGCAAAGCTTTCGGTTAACGTTTCCGAAGCATCCCTAACTGCGTTTTGGTCTTGAGGATTTGTCATCCTTAATATTATTTGCGAATTACATTGACTTAAAACATCCTGATCAATTCTCTTTGGTCTTTGTGTAATTACTATCAAGCAAATACCGAATTTTCTACCTTCTGAAGCAATCTTTTTTATAATTTCCTGTTTAAGCTATACTAGTAGTATTGAAAGTATCCTTGCTAGATTAGTAGAATCGTCTGTTACTCTTTCCGTTTAAGCCATACTAGTAGTATTGAAAGTTTAAAAAATTGTATGTTACAAGTCTAACCATACTAACACCGTTTAAGCTATACTAGTAGTATTGAAAGGACTTGGAGAGGTTGAAGAAATGGCTGAAAGGCTTTGGACGTTTAAGCTATACTAGTAGTATTGAAAGAATCGGGGTTTTGGCTAAATGGTGCTAAAAATGTTTATGGTTTAAGCTATACTAGTAGTATTGAAAGACCTTGAAATCTTCTAGATTAACTGTTTTGTTTTTAAGAAGTTTAAGCTATACTAGTAGTATTGATAAAGTAATATTGAAAGTTTTTAACATAAATTCGTTTAAGTCATGCTAGCAGTATTAAGAAGATTTTGTATTTGCTAACAATTCGTAAAAATTTTATGCAACAAAATGAAGAGAAAGTAAAAGAGATATTCCTAAAACTTAAAGAAAATGTTAAATATAGTCTAGAAGCTGAATATATTACCCCAGATGATTTTGCTGGAAAGAGTAGAGAAGAAATAGAAAACATACAAGTATACTATGCGAATATTAGAAAGAAACTAGGTGAATTTTTTGAAATAGAAGGAAATGCTACCAATGCAAAACCTTCAGAAATTAAAATAATAATAATTGGAGACTTATCCAAAGTTAAAAGAATTGGTGAGCGGATGACATCTGGAACTATTATAATAAAAGGTAATGTAGGAATGCATCTGGGAGATTATATGAAAGGTGGTAAAATTTTAGTTGAAGGAAACGTTGGCAGCTTTTCTTTCACAAGCATGAAAGGTGGCGAAGCTATAATAAAAGGAAACGTTGGTGATTATCTCGCATGTACATACAGAGGAGATTGGAGAGGAATGAGTGGAGGAAGAATTTTAGTTGAAGGAAATGCAGGAGATATCGTAGGATTGTTCATGCAGGATGGTTTAATTGAAATAAAAGGAAACGCTGGTGAATTTGTCGGAAATCATATGAAAGGTGGTACAATAATTGTATATGGAACAGCTAGAAGAGTTGGTGCTCAAATGAAAGGTGGAAAGATAGTAATGTTGAACGATATAGAGATATTACCCAGTTTTAAATTTGTTGGAAATGTTAGTAATCTAACAATAGACAAGTACACGTTTAATTATACATTTAAAAAATATATTGGAGATTTTGCTGAATCAAAAGATCCGAAAGGTGAGCTTTATGTCAAGATTGATACAAAGTAACTAGGAGAAGTTTTATATTTTAAACGTTGAGATTACGTATTTGTTGCAGATATTTTTTTCTAACTTTTAACAAGAATTTACATACAATATCGGTTTTATAATCGGGAAATGTCCACGGTAAATAGATGCAAGAATTCTTTCTAAACAATAATGTAACTTCCGCAAATACATTTTTCGATAAATAAACTCTATGAGGTCTTTCTTTCTTAGACGTAAGAATTAAACTCGTTACAGTTATATAGCCGGGATCAATATTTATTTGACGTTTATTATTAATCATATATTTTTGTTCGATATTCATTGTATTCAGCTTAATTTTAACGATATCTTCTCTATCTATTAAATGCTCAAACGATAATAATCGCTTTTTTAAATTCTTACCAAACTCTTTTTCATAATATCTCGTAAATTTATCAAAATCATATTCCTCCGACTCTTCATCAACAGGACCATAAATCTCTTCCAAATATTTTTTTACATTATTAAATATATTTAAATTTTTATACATCATAGCAACAATAAGTTTAACCATTCTAATCATATAATTGAAATTATATTTCACTATAAGCTTTATATATACGTTAGCCAATATATAAGTATAAATCCTACGAAATTTCACCTGTGAAGTCTATTAAATGTATTCTAATAACTTTGCTAAGAATAATATAATCCTAAACGAATATTTACTTGTAACACTTAAAGTTATTTAAATTTCCAGTAGAGTAATATGTATTTACACAAATAGATAACAAAATTCATACATATGTAATAAATTTTTAAATTATCTTATTATTTAATATTAAATATGATGGGGGCGAAAATCCTTTATTTACTTATAGCTGGAATATTTCTTGTATCAATAGGGTATGGACAAGTAATTCTAGTAAGTGACAATGTTGCGGATTATGCTCTAGCAAAAATCGTCGAAAAAAAATTAGGATATGAAGTTGTAAAAACACCATGGGGTAAATATGAGGAAGAAGTTCTCAACAAAATTATCAACTTAAATCCTAGTGTTGTCGTAATCATCGGCGGCCCTGTAGCCGTTCCAGAATTGTATGAGAAAAAGTTATTAGAACTAAATATAACGGTTAAAAGAATATACGGTGAAAATAGAATAGAAACAGCAATCAAAGTAGCAAAGTTTTTAAACCTAACAAATGTTGTAATTGTTAACGGCTATGATCCACTCAGTATAAGGAAAGCTCTTGATTTAGCTATGAGAGAAGATTGTATGCTGATATTTATAAAACAAGAGATACCATCCGAAGTAAGAAAAATGTTAGAAGTTGCTAAAAGGAAATTGTTGATAAAAACACCTGGAGTAAATATAACAGAGGAAGAAGTTGAAATAATAGAAGAAGACTTATACAACAAAACGTTAAACTTAATTGAATATGTTAAAGAAAGAATCTCAGAAATTAAAGAAAGACTCAAAAATGAAACAAATAAAGGAATATATATAGCAGTTGATAGAGTACTTAAGAATGCCGAAAAAGTCCTTAACGAATCCATTGAAAGACTAGAAGATAAAAAATTACAAGCAGCATATAACCTTGCCATATCCGCAATGTATATGGTTGAGGCTGCTGAGAGAATATTGGAAAGAGCTCAGTTAGAAAAGTTTGGAGAGATTTTCAGAGAAGAACTTAAAGAATTAAGAAAAGAACTTATGGAAATGAAAAAAGAACTCAAATCGTTAAAGATGAGATATATCAAAGAATTAAATAAAACGCTAGAAATGTGTTTGGAACAAAATATATCAAGAGAAAAATGCAATGAAATGATAGAGGAATTGAGAGAAGAGTTCAGGGATGAAATTGAAGAGATTGTTGAAGAAATGAAAGAAATGAAGTACGAATTTATGGAAGAACTTAAAGAAATGGCTGAAGAATACAGAGAAAAAATGTTTGAAATGAGAAAAGAAATGAGAGAAAAAATGCACGAAATGCGAGAAGAGATGAGAGAGATAATGAGAGGATTAAGAGAGGATTAATTTCTATTCCTTTTTTTCTTTTAATCTTTTTATCATTTTAACAACTGCTTCAACTGCTCTCTTTGCATAGTCGACACGATCAAGAGCTTCTACTAAACTTTCACCAGGACCTGATATTCCTAGAGCAACAGGTTTTCCATATTCTATCATCAAATCCATTATTTTTCTCGCAGCATGTTGGGCTACGATTTCATCATGTTTTGTTTCACCTTCTATAACAGCACCAAGAGCAACGACGCCATCGATATCTTTATCTTCCAATAATTTTTTAACAGCAAGTGGAATTTCGAAGACGCCTGGAACTTTTATTACTCTAACAATTTCAACGCCGAGGAATTCTGCATGCTCTTTTGCCTGTTTCAACATTAGGTATGTTATTTGGTAATTAAATTCTGATACAACAATTCCTATTTTAATTTTCATTCACTACACTTCTCATTTAATTTTTTTTTCGAGTTTATCTATTCTCTTCTTTAATTCATCGATTTCTTTTTTTAATTCTAAAAATCTCTCTTCGATTAATCTAAAAATGTTTGCATAGTATTCAGAATCTTGCTCAAATTTTTTCATTTCATTAATTATGTCATATGGTTTGGTTGGATATATATCGATGTTTGGATACCTCATAATTTTATTTAAAAATTCATTTTTTTCGCAATTTTTATGAGATTGAATCCTTTGGATATTTATAAATACTTACCTAAAAAAAACTGTAAGAAATGCGGTTTACCTTCCTGTATGGCTTTTGCTATAAAACTTATAAAACGTGAAGTTGGTTTGGAGGATTGTCCCGAGATTAATTCAGCAATGTTTATAAGAAATAAAATGAAGTTAAAAGAAATACTTAAAGAGTATTATAAGTCGTTGGAAACAAAGCTTGTTATCGATGAAAAGTTATGTAATGGTTGTGGAATATGCATGATTTCATGTCCTGTAAATGCTTCATACAGTTTAGATGTTGCTGGTGGTAAAGGATTTGAAAAGGATAACAGTAATCTCATTTACAAAATAGAAGATGGAAAGGTAAAGGTAATAAACATTAAAAAGTGTAGAAGATTTGAAGAAGATATAGAATCGAGACCTTGTAGTGTTTGCGTAGATAATTGCCCAACTAAAGCGATAACATTTCTTTGACTATGATCTCCTCAATTCTTATACTGATTTCATACCTCATATCCCTATATGTTGCATACAATGTTTTATTTAAATTAAAAATCTATGCATATGAAGGATTTGAAGTTGTTGAAGCAAAAATAGCATTCTTTCATATACCAAGTGGATTGACAGCATATCTAGCTTTTACTGTAACATTTATATTAAGCTTATTATACCTAAAAAATAAGAACTTAAAAAATGAGGTTCTTGCATATTCCTCGGCTAAACTAGGAACGATGTTTACATTTCTAACATTAGCTTCTGGAATTATTTGGTCCAAACTTGCATGGGGTGCTTATTGGCATTGGGATCCAAGACAGACAACCGTCTTGATATTGTTCTTAGCTTTTCTAGCTTATATATTTTTAAGAAACAGTATAGAAAACATTTCAAATAGAGCAAGAATCTCTTCGATATATGCTATCGTTGCTTATTTTATGGTTCCAATATCTTACCTCTCTGCAAGAATGTTTGGAAGTTTACATCCCAAAACAGGTCAGTGGAGTATGGATCCTATAGGAATCTTTATGCTTCTTTTAATGATGATAAGCTTTATTCTACTATATATAGCATTGCTTAGGATTGAATATAAAATAAATTTAAAGGTGGAAGGATATGGATAAGATTCAGGGGATATTCCTTGTGATATTAATCTTATATACAACACTACTACTCTACGTAATTTACATTGAAAGAAGATTAAGAAAAATTGAGAGGTGACCATTAATGAAAAAAATGTTATATATTTTTGTTATTGCATCTCTCATTTTTGCTATATATAGCATTATAACGTATTCTATACCAACGGTTGAAATGTCTGAGTTAGAGAAATTTATAGGAAAAGATGTACAAGTTCAAGGGACTGTTGTAAAAGGAAGTTTAAGAATATTTGAAAATAACAATACCATAGTATTTTCTATAACCGATGGAAAAAATGTTGTAAGAGTATATTATAATCTTGAGAAGTTATATATTCCTTCTGAAACTGAAGAGTTAATAGCTATTGTTAGAGGAAAGGTTATAGATAAAGAAACTATTCTTGCAAAAAAAGTTCTCATTTCATGTCCTTCCAAATATGAAATTAAGGTTGAACAATAACATTAAAAAAAAATTTTAGAACTAACTGAAAAAATTAGAAAGAAAGGTTTAAAAAGTAGAAAACAATCTGTAAGAGCAAAATTTTGGATTGAAGAGGATTATATCGGTAAAAAGGTTAAAACTGGTGTTCTTATATTACCAACAATCGGATGCAGACATGCTAGAAAAATAGGATGTACTATGTGCGGTTACATATATGATACGGGTACAAAAATTACAAACGAATTTATTGTAAAGGAATTTCTAAGAGCATTAGAATTTTTTAAGAAAAATGAAATCGAATACTTGAAAATATATACATCCGGTAGTTTTTTAGATGAAGAGGAAATAGATACAGATACGAGAGAATTTATGTTAAAGAAATTGAACGAATTAAATTTAAGAAGATTATGCATAGAAACTAGAGTGGAATTTATAAAACCCTTAAAATTGGAATACGATTATGAACTCGAATATGCTATTGGTTTAGAATCGAGTAATGATTTTGTAAGAAACGTTCTAATAAATAAAGATTTAAACCTTCAAGACTTTGAAGAGGCAATAAAGTTATGTAAGAAAAATAAAATTAAGACAAAAATTTATCTATTATTAAAACCGCCATTTTTAACAGAAAGAGATGCTATAGAAGATTGTATAAAATCTGCTATGTATTGTTCCCAATTGGGAGTTGATAAAATATCAATAAATCCTATGAATATACAGAAATTTACCCTCGTTGAATATCTCTGGAAAAATAACGAATACTCTTTACCATGGTTATGGAGTCTTGTTCACGTGCTAAAAGAAATTAAATTAAAAGTAAGAGTTCCAGTTGTATCATATCCAGTTGCTGCTGGAACATCTAGAGGAATTCATAACTGTAAGAGATGTAGTAAGAAAGTCTTAAGTTCAATTTTAAATTTTTCTCTAACACAGAACGTTAATTATTTAGAGGAAATTGATTGCCACTGTAAAAATTTATGGCGTGAATTATTATTCTTAGAAGATTTAAACCGATCAAACTATAATATTTCTAGAGAGTTTTATTCTCTTCCAATCCAGAATAACGAATCTAAGTAAAAATTTATTGATATTTTAGTTAAAATAATAAAAAATCGGGGGTTAAAATTATACCTATAAATGTTCCCAACATAAACCTCGAAAGCATGTCAAGTCTTTTTTCTAATCCTCTCATCTCATTTCTTAAACCTTCAACTTTAATATCAACGTATTCCTTCAAATCATTCTTCAACCTTTTTAATTTCGTTTTTAAGTTTTTCGATATCATCTTTGGTAGCGACTTCTTTCAGAACAGCTTTAACAATTAATTTCCTTGATCTCAAAGCGATTTCCGTTGCTAGGATATCTGTAATTCTTACTCCTTGCTTCCTCGTCTCTCTCAAGCATTTCTGTGAGCTTCTTTAAATCTATCATCTATCAAAGAAAAAAATTAACCTCAAAAGTTTTCATATCGTTTAAACTTACAACAGAAGCAAAAAATAAAAACTAATAATTAATACCAAGTTGTTGACACATGAGTGTATACTTATCACCATGATAATGAATATTCTTTACGCATTTTCCTTTTTTATTCTTCTCAAATTCTTCTATACTCCATAGATTATATCCGATTGCTATTGGAAAGTTTTCATATTTAATATATACGAGAGAATCTTTCTTTATATTTTTATCATAATCTAAAACACCCGGCCTCATGAGATCTGCACCGTTTAAAATACTTTTAGCAGCGCCTTTATCAACGAGAATCCAATATTTATTGAGATTTATTTCTCTCAAAAGTTTTAAGCTGGGAAATATCATGTTCTTATACTTGATAAATAAGGGGTTTCTCTCTATTACAATAAATGAGAATGATCGATTTAGCTCTATTATTTCAACTCTTTTTTTTAAATAATCTTTAAGTTCAGGAAATTCGTTCAATATTTCGTTAAAAATTTTCTTTACAAGACTTTTTCTCAAATAATACCTTTTTATTTCAGTTTGTCGCGAGGTCATCATCCTTCCTTCAGATGTCGCTGGGCTTCATCATTTATTAAAATAAAAAAATATTACTCTGTTGCAAATTTTAAGTCGGGAATTAATTTATAAAAGTTTTGTTAAAATTATAAGAACTGAGAATTAATATTATACCTATTAAAAGTTCCTAACATAAATATCTTTCGTAGTAACTTTTTTAGTACTATTTTAGCGATAGGTTTTCTCGATTTAATAATAATCTCAGCAGCTAAGATAAGAAATTATCTTAAAACCTTAGGTCTAGCATCATATATTGGATTAAATTTATATAAATTCTTTACCTCCTTACATATGAGACCAACTTTTGAATGTAAAGAGCTTGGTAATCTTATCAGTCTTTTCAAATCTACTGTTACCTTAGAGTCTAGAATTTCTCTATTTACTTTAACGACATCGTTTATAAGTTCTCTAAAAATCTTCGATCTTCTCATACTATTTAAATCATCAATGCTCAATATTTTTTTGATATAGGATATATATCTTTTATATCTTCCAAATTTTTTTGAATAATCCAACCTCTTTAAAAATTCAAGAATTGTTCTTTTAAACGTTTTATAATAAGCATATCCTTTAATTTCTTCTTCCAGATCTATGGGTTCACAACCGATCACGAATTTCAGTATCTCAGCTCTCTCAAAACTTTCTAGATTCAATATTTCTTCGTCAACTACTCTTATATGATAACCTCTACCAGAAAATATTACATGGATATCTTTCAATCCTAATTCTTTCAGGCTATCAAGTATTATATAAACATAATCTTTCGCATCGTTTAAGCATATTTCACAAACGTCCCCTCTCTTACAACTACATGTTCTTAAAGGCATATCTTTAACATCTAAATCAAAAACCAATTCGGATCCTAACCAACCTTCCATTTCTTCAGGTATTTCATAAAATGCTGTACTGGAATATATTGCATATGGGTATTTTTTTCTTATCCATTTTTCCAAATCGGTTATATTTTCAAACTTTCTATATCTATCACTTGGTCCTTCTCCAGTATAATCAAAACCGAATTCCTTATATCTTAAATTTCTCAATATAAATTTAGGTATATATTTTAAATTCCATTCAGTTGTATAATAGAGTTTTCTTTCTTCAAGAGTTACTTCTCTAAAATATGTTACAATATTGTAACACCTCTAAACATCAACTATAAACCTAGCAACCCAAAGATCATCTTTCTTCTTTATTTCCAAATTATGATACGTTACTGCTTTAACTTCAGTTCTTAATTCATGAGATTCGGATGCTTCTTCACCATAAGCTTCACCTACTAATCTATATTTATTTTTAATTTCTACCCTAAATTTTGAGAACATCATGTTGTAAATATCCTTATATGCTAATAGAGACGATAACCAAGCAACGAGGAGGAGATCTATCTCCTCTTCCTCTACAACGATTTCTTTCTTTTCTTTTGGAGAAACTTTCTCTAGATTACACATCAGATTAAACACTGCTTTTGCAGCATTTTCAAACAATTCGTTTAAGTTTTTACCATACGCTATTATACCAATATCAGCTGTTGTTTCGAAATATTCATAAGATTTCATAAGAAATATGAAGAAATGTTCTCACGTATTTATATCTTAATAATAGAAGTGATAACGATTTCTCTCCGTATCTTTTGAAACAGATTTCTTTATCATATCAATGTATTCCATAATAAATTGTTCGATACGTAATCTTTTCTCAATTATTCTTTCAATTATCTTTTTATCGATCTCTATCTTTGTCTCCTTTGTATAATCGTACGTCGATAACAATCTTTTAAAGTCTGTAACTGTCCCGCTTGGAATTCTACCTACGTATAAGATCTCCTGCTCTATTCTTTTTGCAACTTTAGTACCAAATATTTTAAACAATGGGAACTTTGTCAATGCATTAGCACCTGATAATAGGAATAAACCTATAGATGAGATGTTATCAATCCATGGTCCAACAGTTATCTTGATTTTAGGAAATCTTATCCTCGTTTCCGCAATTATTTCAGAAACATATATTGTTGATGGCGAAACATTATTCTCAAAAATTGTACCTTTATGTGGTATTAACGTATAGAATATTATCTTATCAAGTTTAAGTTCTTTAACCAATTTAAACAAATTTTCTAATTTGGTTTTATCTTCTCCTAATCCAAGTATTATAGTTATACCTGTTTTAAAACCAACGCTCTTTGCTTCTTTAAGCATTTTTATTATTTCTTCTAAATTTTTAGACGGACATATATTTTTTCTAAGCTCGAAATCAAACGTTTCAACAGCACCAACGATACCTTCAACGTAAGATCCGAAGTCTAAATTTTTTAGCACACCAACATTTAACCATACCGGTTCACCAACAACGTATGATACCATTTGTGATATCTCATCGATTTCTTTATGAGTAAAAGCGTTATATCCTGAGGTAAGAAATTCTATCTTCCATCCAATCCTTTTACACAATATTGCTTCGGCTAAAACTCTGTAAATATTTCTTATAGCTTTATTTTTGTCGATCTTTTCTTTGATAGAAGACATATAACAAAACTTACAATCCGCTATACCACAATACCAAGATAAGAACAATGCTCTTTCAAATGATACAACGTTACCATGATATTTTAATGTTAATTCATTAGCTTCTTTAAGTTTTTCAAAGTAATCCATTTTTTATAATCTTAATTTAACTTTATAACTTTCATAACTAAAGTATTGATCTAACGTAAGCTTCGAATCTGCTTCTCCATACGATGTAGTACTTTCTGACTTTATCTAAGTTTCTTTTGGATTAAGCTTCGGCAATCCTCTTCCTCAATTAGAATGCTTCCGCTTTCAATGGTTTTCCGTTGATTAGGAAAGTGGTTCCATCTTTTACGAAGACCGTGAACAAATTATTGATGCCTAGATCGATACCTGCTTGTTTATTTCCATAAGGTGTTAGAGAGATTTTTCTCCATTCGTTACTTACGATTTTTTTCTTCGACGTAGGATAGTATATATGCGAACCATTTTTTCTCACATCATCATAACGAATTTTGAGACGTTTTTGTTTGCCTTCGATATGGATTCTACCTTTATATTTTAGTTTGAACTTAAAATCTTTCAGATTCGTGCCTTATGATCAAAAAGGGTTCTCTTTTATTTTTCTTCCTATCCTTTTTATATCCCGGTGGTCTTGGAATTATGAAGCATGGCCATGTTTTCCTTCTTAAGCTTAAGAAGTTTGAAAAAAGATTTCCACGCCTCAGTATTCTTCCTCGAACATTCTTGTACTTCTCGTATATCATTTTCTCAGTCGTCGCAAAATCCACCCTTACCTCGTTGAAAAATTGCCTCCTACTTAAATAATTTATCTCGTTCCAACACCTCGCAAATACATCTCCAAGTTCAAAAAGTTTATTCTCCGTTTCTTTGTCTACAACTAATCTTACTCTACATGTCTTCGTTAATATCAATTCTCGTTTCTTCTTCGTATCTTTTTTTTCAACGTTGCGTGCGAGATATGCATGCATCAAACAAATATTTCGCTTGTTTCTTAAATCTAATCTTCCTCATGACTTATTCAATTCACTCCATCCTGAAAGACGAAGCTTGGATTGACATTGTCATGCAATAGTTTTACAAAGCATATATGTTTCATTGCGTGCAGTTAGTGTGTATTTTTGCGGTTTTTTCCAAATCACTTAAATCAAAACAATAAACTTTTCTTCCTTCGAATTCGGAGATCTTTCTACTAAAACTTTTGGCAAATATTGCAAAGTATTCTTTTCTCTGATTATTGGACCAATTAACGTAGTTAGACTTTTCTACAAGTTCTTTAACAGATTTCTTGGCATTAACCCCATCCTTCCACTTACATTCGCAGAATAGTATTTCTTTAGTATTTTCATTTAAAGCAACTATGTCAATTTCATAAGTTTCTTTTGTTTTAGAAATCTTTCCCCATTGTTTACCTATCCTTATAAACATAGGTAGTTTTTTGTGTTTTATTAGCTCGATTAGGAATTCTCTGCATATCTTTTCGAAGACAAGACCAAGATATGTGTTATAATCTTTTTTAATAATTTTGATATCGAAGATGCCCTCTTCTATAGATGATAAATTCGGATAGATATATCTAAACCAAAATGTTAGGAAGTTATCTTGAAGGTAATACCTACCTTTTCTGGATGTTTTATTTTCCAATATAGGAACTTCTCTTTTTATGAACTCGGTTTCGATGAGGTTTTTTAGATACGGAGAGATATCCGTCCTTCTCAAACCTATAAAATCTTTAATTTCGTTAACTTTCGTTTTTCCACGTGCAATTGCGTGAAGAATAGATTTGTATGTACCGATATCCTCAAATTCATATCTAAGTAAGAAATCCATCTCATCAACGATAAAACTCTTTATTTTTAACTCTTCCTCAAGCCATGTCCAAAAGTTTTTTGTGGGATCTATTTTTTTAAGATAATAAGGAATCCCATCCGCAAATCCATAAATTTCTATAAGCTCGTGTATGCTTTTTTTAGGGAAGAATTCTCTTATCTCTAAAAATCTTATAGGTTTCAGTTTCAAAGAAAGGCTTTTCCTTCCATAAAGTGGTGCTTTATAGCTTAGAACTTTTGAGGTAATTACAGAAACTGTCGAACCGAGCAATATTAGTTTCAGATTAGAATCTTGGAGCAAAGTATCGACAATTCTTTGAAAAATAGAAAGGATGGCTTTGTTTTCTTTTATGAGATTCTGGAACTCATCTATAATTATAACTTCTATCTTATCCTTGAGATAATCAAATATTATTTCCCAATCTTCTTTTAATTTTGAAACTTCCGGAAAACGTTTAGCACAAGTTTCTTGAAATGTTTTAAGATTAGCCTTTTCAACGGCAAGATAATATATCCTTTCTTTATTCTTAGTAGCTTCTAGAACAAGAGTTGTTTTTCCTATTCTTCTTCTTCCATAAATTATTATTAAATCGAATCCTTCTTTATTTAAATATCTTTTCAGTTTAGCTAATTCTTCTTTTCGGTTATGAAATTTTTGTATATTCATAATTATACTAATATTAATTATACAAATTTAAACGTTTCGCTTTTTTATTGTAAATGTTGTGAACTAAACCTAAGTGGGTAGAGAATATTGAAACGTAAACAAAACTTAATCACCAATAGAGAAAACCCATTTCTTTAAAAAACGTGAAGAGTTAATATAGATAAATTGAATATCATTTTTTCAATTTTTTTATGAGAATATTAATCACCGCAGCTTTACCATATGTAAATAACGTTCCACATATAGGAAATATCGTTGGAAGTCATCTACCTGCGGATATATTTGCAAGATTCTGTAGATTACTTGGATATGAAACGTTATTCATAGGAGGTAGTGATGAACATGGTACACCGATAGAAGTTACTGCAAGAAAATTAGGAATTCCTCCTAAAAAATTGTGTGATGTTTTTTATGAGATACATAAGGAAATATACGATTGGTTTAATTTTAGTTATGATAATTTTTCAAGAACGTCGAGAGAGATTCATCATCAAACAACAAAAGAGTTCTTCCTGAAAATGTATGAAAACGGATACATAATTGAAGGTGAGCTAAATTTACCTTATTGTGAAAACGATAAGATGTTTCTACCAGATAGATATGTTTATGGAACCTGCCCAAAGTGTGGTTATGAATTGGCTAGAGGTGATCAATGCGAAAAATGTGGTACTCTCCTAAATCCGGAGGATTTGATAAACATAAAATGTACTATTTGTAACGAAAAACCTATATTTAAAAAAGTTAAACATTTGTTTTTTGATTTAAGTAAGTTACAGAAAAAACTCGAAGAATGGATTATGAGTAAAAAGGATATCTGGTATGAGCATGTTTTAAACTTAAGTTTATCGATAATAAAACAAGGCTTAAAGCCACGTTGCATCTCAAGAGATTTAAAATGGGGTGTTAAAATACCTATAAAAGGTTATGAGAATAAAGTTTTTTACGTATGGTTTGATGCACCTATAGGTTATATTTCATCAACGAGAGAATATTTTAAAAAGCAAAATAAAGAAAAAGACTGGGAGAAGTTTTGGAAAGATAAGGAAACAAGAATCTATCATTTCATTGGAAAAGATAACATTCCATTTCATACAATCTTCTGGCCAGCTATGCTGTTAGCAAATGGAGAGTATTGCCTCCCATATTTTGTTGTCGGACTAAATTATTTGAATTATGAAGGAGATAAGATTTCAAAAACCAGACAATGGGGAATATTTTGTGAAAATCTACCAAAATCTGGATTAGATTCGGATATATGGAGATATTATTTAATACATTTAATACCAGAAACATCTGATACGGAATGGAAATGGAAAGAATTTAAGGAACGCGTAAATAACGAATTGGTTGCAAACATAGGTAATTTTATCTATAGAACGCTGTCATTTTTGAAGAGATATTTTAACGGTATTGTTCCGGAATATGAACTCAAAGTTTCAGATAAAGAATTTTTGGAAGAATTTAAACAGAAAGTTAACGAATATAAAAAACTAATGTTAAAATTAAGGATCAGAGATTCTTTAAGAAAAGTCCTTGAAATATCTTACCTTTGTAATAAATATTTTCAAGAAAATGAACCTTGGAAATTGATAGAAAAAGATCGTAAAAGAGCAGAGACGGTAATTTACATTTGTATAAATCTATGCTTTTACCTTGCTATTCTTTTAGAACCATTCCTACCTAATACTTCGAAAAAACTTGAACGAATATTAAATAAGAGGATTAAAAGTTTGGAACAAATATATCAGTTTAATATTAAACCGGGAGATAAAATAGGAGAGCCGGAGATATTATTTCCAAAAATTGATGATAAAAAGATTGAAGAAATAAGAAAAATAGTTACTAAACCATTAAATTTTGAGGAATTGTTTTACATAGATGTTAATGACTTAATGAAGTTAAACTTGAGATTATGTAAAATAGTTGAAGCAAAAAGGCTGGATACGAATAGAGTTTTGATTAAGGTAAAAGTTGATGAAAACATTAAGGAAGTTGTTTTAAATACAAAAGATGATGAAAAGAAGCTAATCGGAAAGTATGGAGTTTGTACTGAAGATGGATTATTAACAGTTGGCGATAAAATCATAACAGTGGATCGTAATATTGAAGAAAATGCTAGAGTAAGATAATTTTTCATGATTTATAATTAAAAATTTGTGTTTCTTAAATTTTTTTTATTAATTATGTTTGAAGGAATTCCTGTAGATGTTTCTCCAATATATGAGGGAGAAAGGATTAGAAAGGGACAATATTATGTAGAACTAGCAGGTCCTAAAAGTAAAGGGGCAGAATTGGCAAGAGTATTACCAATGGAAGAAGTCGAAGATGAAAAAGTAACCATTATAGGTCCGGATATTGACCAAATGGAAGAAGGAAAGGCATATCCGTTCGGATTATACGTTAAAATCGCAGGTGACGATTTGGAAACTGATCTAGAAGGAGTATTTGAAAGAAAGATACATTATTACTTGAATTATATCCAGGGCTTCATGCATTTGAACTCAAGAGATTTAATATGGTGTAGAATCAGTAAAGATAGTTTTAAAAAAGGCTTAAGATTACATCATGTTGGAAAGGTTTTAATAAAAATGTATAAGAAAGAATTCAATGCCGTTAAAAAGGTGGAAGTTATAATTTATACGGATCCAAAAGAGGTTGATAAATTTATCGAAGAAGCAAGAAGTATCTATGAAAAGAGAGATGCTAGATTAAGAGGATTGAAGGATGAGGATGCCGATGTATTTTACTCATGTCTCCTCTGTCAAAGTTTTGCTCCTAGCCATATATGTGTAATAACACCAAATAGACCAGGAGGATGTGGAGCTGTAACATGGTTAGAAGGTAGAGCTGCGGTAAAAATTGATCCCAATGGCCCAATAGGTGTTATTGAAAAGGGTAAATGTCTCGATCCAGTTAAAGGTGAATACGAAGGTGTAAACAGATACGTTCAAGAAAAGTCCGGAGGAAAGATCCAGAGGGTATTTTTATACAGTCTCTTTGATAATCCTCATACGAGTTGTGGATGTTTTGAAGCTATAGCTTTTTATATACCGGAAGTAGATGGTATAGGAATTGTTCATAGAGAGTTTAAAGGAATGACACCAATAGGATTACCATTTTCAACACTAGCAGGGCAAGTTGGTGGAGGAGTTCAGAGTAACGGTTTTCTAGGTATAGCTATTGAATATATGAGAAGTCCAAAATTTTTACAAGCGGATGGCGGATGGTATCGAGTAGTATGGATGCCTAAAGCTCTTAAAGAAAGGTTAAAAGCTGCAATACCTTCGGAATTATACGAAAAAATTGCAACAGAAGAAGATGCAAAGGATTTAGACTCGTTAAAAAAATATCTATATGAGAAACAACATCCTGTAGTAAAGAAATTAAAAGAAAAAGAATCCAAAGAAGTTACGGAAGAGAAAAAGGAGGAAAAAGTTCAGGAACCTCAGAAAGAAGTTATCCAACAAGTTCAGCAAATTCCTGTAACGATGCAGGCACAACCATCTACACAAATAGTTCCAAACTTCACAATAATATTAAAGAATGCAAAGATATATGCTGAAAAGATTATAATCAAAAAGAAATGATCGTTGCAGTATCTGGTAAAGGTGGAGTTGGTAAAACTTTAATTTCTTCTCTTATAATAAAATATCTGTTAGAAAATACTGATGCTAAAATATTAGCGATAGATGCAGATCCCGATTCCAATCTACCGGAATCTTTAGGTTTGAATTATGAAAAAACGATTGGTGATATAAGAGAAGAATTAACAGAGGAAAAAGTCCCAGCTGGAATGAGTTTACAAGAATATTTCGAATATAAATTGATGTCTGTACTTGTAGAAACAGAGAGACTTGATTTATTAGTTATGGGAAGAAGTGAAGGACCAGGATGTTATTGTGCAATTAATCATATTTTAAGACAAGCAATAGACATGTTGGCAAAGAATTATGATCAAGTAATAATTGACTGCGAAGCCGGATTGGAGCATTTATCAAGAAGAACAACACAAGATGTTGATGTAATGCTTGTAGTATCAGATCTATCAAAAAAGGGTTTAAATACTGCTAAAAGAATAAAGGAATTAGCTGATGAATTACATATAACCTTTAAAAAGATATATCTCATAATAAACATGTATAATGGTGAAAAGATAGATCTGAGTAATACTTTAAATATGGAATTAATTGGTATAGTACCAAACGACCCTCTTATCAGAGAATACGATGTTAAAGGGATTCCGATGATACAATTGCCTGAAAGCTCTAAAGCGTATATTGAAATTAAAAAAATATGTAAAAAAATCTTTGGATAAATTAAACTACTTTAACCTTGATCTTTTTCTTACATTTGATATTCCTTAACAGTTCTCTAATATCATTTAAATCGAAAGGCTTCTCAAGGATATAATCTACGCGTGAATCTTTAATGTTTGAGAAGATTGTTGCAAGTATTATATAGGTACCTTTTCTTTTTGCTTCATTTATCAACGTGTTAAATTTATCCTCTGGAAAATATAAGTCTAGGATTAGAATATCATAAT